>JAGQYZ010000207.1 GCA_020435865.1 Aequorivita sp.
ACACATATATTTTATCTTTTGAAAAAGGAAAAATAGAATGCAAACTCTAAGTTTTCTATTTTAGAACATCCAGCTAAAAATTTATATATTGGTATTGATTTAATGAGAAATAATTTATGCCAATAAATTTTTATGAAAATAGTAGCCATATTACTTCCCTGTTTCAATGAGAGTGAAGGCTTATCTGGTTTCAATGACTTGCTCTTGGCTTACTTACAAGATCTTCCTTATAAGTTTGAATTAATTTATATTGATGATGCGTCTTTTGATACCAGTAAAGATGTAATAAAAAAATTTAATAGCAAATTAAAGAACATCAATATATCATTGTTGTCACTTAACTACAATATGGGGCATCAAAAGGCAATAAGCCAAGGACTTTTATATGTTTCGGAGAAAAGGTTTGATAGCATCGTTATTATGGATTCAGATGGTGAGGATGATCCTGGAGCTCTTAAAGAGTTACTTAAACATGATGACAATGACCTAGTACAAGTTTCTAGAGGTAAAAGAAATGAAAACTGGCAATTTAAGTTTATGTATTTTGTATATAGGAACTTATTTTACTTTCTAATAGGTAAAAAGATTGATTCAGGAAACTTTTGTTTGTTGAAACCAAAACTTGTTAAGGCGGCAAATGAAAATTCTTTTGTGCATTTGGCGGCTTTTTTGGATAATCAAAACTGCACCAGAGCCAAAATCAAGTGGGATAGGAAAGAAAGGATAAGTGGAACATCTAAAATGAATTTTCAGAAGTTGTTTTATCATGCCGTCAATTCGTTTGTGGAAAATGCCGAGAGTTTACTTTTTGTTTTCATCAAGCTGTCAATATTCTTGTTTGTTTTCATTGTCTTGTTACTTATTTATATTCTGTACAATAAATATGTGATTCAGCTTGCTGTTCCAGGATGGAGTAGTACATTGATGGCTACTGTGTTGAATTCTCTATTGATTAGCCTGGGGGTCTTTGTCATTGGTTCATTGCAGCTAAATGTGCTGAGGAAACAATCCTCCAAAAAAAGAAAAACATCATTCATTAAAGAAGCCATTGTTGAGAATTGGAGAAATTAAGTTTTGGGTTGTAAATTGTATACTGTGAGGAAAGTTCTAGATGCGAAATATGGAAATATTGTATTCTTATGCTTGTTTGGGTTTATTGTAAGAGCTGTCATTTTTTTTGTTTTTTATACGCATGTAACAATTTTTCCTGATAGTGAAGGTTATATTGAATTGTCAGATTATGTTCGAAATCTGAATCTGTCTGGTTACAATGGGATTAGAAGTCCTGGCTACCCATTACTATTGGCATTGGCTTTTGGTAATTTGTTTATGGTAGTATTCTATCAGCAATTGTTGGGTGTTATAACTTCTATTGTTTGGTATTTTACCTTGCAGAATTTTATATTTTCAAAAAAAGAGAGTCTTGTTATCACAGTTTTTTTACAAACATTCCTGAATATTTATTTTTATGAGACTGCCATTTTAATGGAATCTTTTGTTCTGTTCATGATATCGGTTATTGTTTATTTTTTGACCAGATCAGGGCTTTCATTCTTAAAGTTGATGTTACTGAGCTTTTTGGTTGGTTACTTAGTTTTTACCAAGTCCTTTTATGTTTATTTTCCTTTTTTGATTTACATTTTTTATCTCATAAGAAATAATCAAACTAGGAAAGAATGGTTTAAAGGTCTGGTCATTTTTGTTTTTCCTGTATTGTTTTATTTTGGGTGGTGTTATGTAAATAAAATAAATACTGGATATTTTACATCGTCAACTATGATGGGAATTTACATGTCCCAAAATTGTGTTCGATTTGCCGAAAATACTTCTGAAGACTATCAATGGCTAGCAAAACCTTATGTGGAATATAGGGAAAAATCTATAAAGGAAGACAGAGATTTGGCTATGGCAATATGGTATGCCTATAATAGTGGTGCTTATGGGCAATATGAGATGAATCTGCCAGATTTTTCCAATCAACTAAAAAACTACGCTGTTTATACAATAAAAAGCAATATCTGGAATTATTTATCACAAGTTGTTTTTCATTCATGGAGAGATTTTTGGAAACCCGGAATACATTGGAATTATAAAGACTTTAACTTTAGACACGCAAATAAATTGTTTGCTGGAGTTTGGTATGTTCAATTTGTTGTTTTATTGAGTTTTAGATTGATGTTTTTGTTTTTATCACCATATTTGATACTGAAAGCAATAAAAAATAGGCAGTTTTCTTATGATGTTATGCTCATCATAATGATTTTGGCAACTTCTGTTTTACAGGCATTGATAACTTATGGTTCAAATAGCAGATTTAGTTTTCCTTTTGAATACTTAATGATTGTTGTAGTTCTCATGTTTTTTAAAGAAAGAAAAATAGGATTGTTTAATCCAATAGTGGTCAGTAAAATAAAATTATTTTGAACAGTAAACTAAATGTCATACTATATAACGAAGACTACCAAAATATATGGGATGATTTTGTTTCTAAAGCCAAGAACAGCACCTTTCTTTTCTATCGGGATTTTATGGAGTATCACAGTGATAGGTTCCTTGATTTCTCTTTAATGGTCTATAAGGAAGATAAACTTGTTGCTGTTTTGCCAGCTAATATTGTTCAAGACACGATTCACTCGCATCAAGGGTTGAGCTATGGTGGACTTCTATTGCAGCCAAGGGTTATATTTGAAGATGTTGTTTACATCCTTAAATCAATTTTGTTGTTTTTAGAAAGTAAAGCTATTAGTACTTTGTCTTTCAAGTTGACACCTGAGATTTATCATAACTATCCAAGTAATGAAATTGATTACCTATTATTTCTGCTGAAAGCAAGCCTAATCAGAAGAGACATTTCGGCAACTATAAACATGTCTAATAAGAAATTGCCCATGTCAACTAACAGGAGGCGGAATTTAAAAAAAGCTTTAAACAGTGATATTCTAGTAAAAGAAGTTGATGATTTATCCGATTTTTGGGGCCATATTCTAATTCCTAATCTAGGGAAAAAACATCAAGCGTTACCGGTACACACAATTCAAGAAATCAGTTATTTAAAGAGTAAATTTCCTGAAAACATTAAACAGTTTAATGCTTACCATAATAATAGCATAATCGCTGGAGTTACACTATTTTTGACAGATCAAGTAGTACATGCTCAATATATCTCAACTAGAGACGAATTTAAAAAACTCGGAGGGTTGGATGCCATTTTCAATTACCTGATTGGATTCTATAGTCATAAACGGTATTTTGATTTTGGAATTTCCAATGAAAATCAAGGACGTTGCGTTAACCTTGGTTTGTTAAGTTGGAAAGAAAGTTTTGGGGCAAGAGTTACTACACATGATTTTTATAATGTAAAAACCAAAAATCATAGTCTTTTAGATGCTTTTTTTGTATGATAAAATTCCTTGATATCCATAAAATTAATAATCGTTTTGAAGAAGAACTAAAAAATGAGTTCCATACATTTCTTAATTCTGGACAGTATATTTTAGGAGATGCTTTGAAACAATTTGAAGCGGTTTATGCCAACTATTGTGGAACAGACTATTGTTTGGGTGTAAGCAATGGGCTGGATGCGTTGACTCTTATCTTCAACGGATTTAAAACTTTAGGAAGATTAAAGGCAGGCGATCAGGTAATCGTTCCTGCAAACACATATATTGCTAGTGTTTTATCAATCATAAATTCAGGACTAGAGCCAGTTTTAGTTGAGCCTTGCGAGAAGACCTACAACATTTCAGCTACTGAATTGGAAAAGCATATTACAAAAAAAACAAAAGCGGTAATGGCTGTACATTTGTATGGTCAACTGGCCAATATGGAACTTATAAAGGATTTAGCAAGGAAATATAATCTTATTGTTATTGAAGATGCCGCCCAAAGCCATGGTGCCATGGATACCAATGGAAACAAAGCAGGCAATTTTTCAAATGCAGCGGCCTTTAGCTTTTATCCTACCAAAAACTTAGGGGCTTTGGGGGATGCGGGAGCCGTTACCACTAATGATGAAGAGCTGTATAAAATCATAAAAAAGCTTCGCAATTATGGTTCAGAAAAAAAGTATGTGAGTGAACTGGTTGGTTTCAACAACCGTATGGATGAACTGCAAGCCGTTTTTTTAAATATGAAATTAAAGTTTCTTGATGTTGATAATGAAGCTAGAAGGAGAATTGCCAAGCGATATTTGAATGAAATAAACAACCCTAAGGTTTTGCTGCCGTTTTATAAAGGGGCTAGAAATCATGTTTTCCATTTGTTTGTTGTTAGAGTTGAAAAAAGGGATGCCTTTCTAGAGCATTTAAAGAAGTGTGGTGTCCAGGCATTAGTTCATTATCCTGTATCTCCACACAAGCAAAAAGCTTTGATTGAATTTGTATCTTTGAAGCTGCCTATAACTGAAGCAATTCATGACACAGTTGTAAGTTTGCCAATAAGTCCTGTGATGACCAATGAAGAAGTTGATGCTGTAATAAAATCTGTTAATACCTATAATTGAAACGATTTCTTGATTATATAAACAATAACGTACTTTTAAAGGTAGCATCCTTAAATTCCGTATCGGTACTTCTTAGGATTATCGCTGGTTTCCTTACCTCTAAAGCCATAGCCATTTTTGTTGGAGCAGAAGGAATGGCTTTGATAGGAAATATGAGGAATTTTTTAAGTTCCATGCAGTCCATTTCTATTTTGGGGCTTTACAATGGTGTTGTAAAGTATGTATCCGAATTCAAGAATGATACTAAAGAACTTGGTAAAACACTTTCAACCGCTTTTTATGCAGGTTTCATTGCAACTATTTTGGTCTCTTTTATATGTTATTTTAATGCTGAGCGTATAAATGATTACCTTTTTTCTGCAAGGTACCATTATGGATATATTATAAAAATTCTTGCCATGGCTTTGCCTCTTTATGCAATGAATATGTTTTTGTTTTCTATCCTAAATGGTTTTTCAAAGTTTAGGATTCTCATAGTGATCAATATTGTTGGGCAAGTTTTTGGAGCATCCATTACATTGTTTTTGATATGGCAGAATCAAATTGACGGCGCTTTGATAGCAGTTGCCATTACTGAATCTTTAATGTTTTTGATCACACTGGTTGGTGTTATAAATAGGCGCAGTTTATTACCACTTATTAAAGTACGTAGTATAAGCTTAGAGTATGTAAAGAAATACAGTTCATATTCTATAATGTCATTGTTCTCAGCTATAGTATTGCCATTAGTGGCATTAGAGGTTAGGTCATACATAATTGATCATGTAGGGCTTAAAGAGGCAGGTTTTTGGGAGGCCATGACACGTATTTCTAAATATTATTTAATGTTTATAAGTACACTTTTATCATTATATATATTGCCCAGATTTTCGGAGATAGATTCAATTAAGGAATTTAGAAAAGAAGTATTTAATTTTTATAAAACCATCATGCCTCTTTTTGCATTGGGGCTTTTGGTTATTTATTTGCTGAGGTCTGTAATTATTTCCCTTGTTTTTACTAAGGAGTTTGCACCTGTCGAGGATTTGTTTTTATGGCAGCTTTTGGGAGATTTAATCAAAGTTCTTTCAATAGTGATAGCATATCAATTTTTGGCAAAAAAAATGTTTTGGCATTATATTATACTGGAAGCCTTTTCAGTTTTATTAATTTATGTGACAAGTATCTATTTTGTAGATCATTTCGGGGTAAAAGGAGCAACAATAGCACATTTTGTGACGTATGTTTTACACTATGCTATTATTTTGCTTATTTTCAAATCGTCACTTTTTAGTATTATTCCAGATGAAAAAGAAGATTAAAAAAATGATTACAAAGATTTATTTTTTTAAGAAGAAGATTCTCTATTCTTTTTTTTCGAATAATAATCGGGTCAATGGCTCCTATCTTTCTTACCAACCAGTTGTGTTACGGGGCAAAGGTCAAATACTTTTCGGAGAAAATGTTGCCTTTGGTGTTATTAACTCCCCAAAGTACTATGATTCTTATGCCTATATAGAAGCAAGAACTGATTCTTCGGTTATTGAATTTGGCAACGAGGTAAAAATCAATAATGCGTTTTCTGTCATTTCAGAAAAAAAGGTCTTGATTGGGGATAAAACAATCATTGGACATAATTGTAGTATCATGGATAGCAACTTCCATAACTTGCATCCCGATAAAAGAAGAGAGACTGATGAATTTCCACAAGAAGTAATAATAGGGAATAATGTATTTATTGGCAACAATGTAACTATTTTGAAAGGGGTTTCAATAGGAGAGAATTCAGTTATAGGGAGCAACTCTGTGGTCACGAAATCTTTTCCCGAAAATGTTATTGTAGCAGGAAATCCAGCAACAATAATTAGAAGTTTAGATTGACTTACTCCAAACCTCTAGATATTTCTTTCCAATATTAAGATAGTCATGTTCTTTTTCGATAAACTTTCTGGCATTTTTGGAAATCTCTTCTATTTTTTTTGGATTTGTGATAAGCCATTCTAGTTTTTCAGCAATTTTCTTGGGATCTGGTAAGGCATTTATGGCTACTGCGTCTTCCTTTAAATGGTAAGTCTCCAGCCATTCTTTTTCAGCTCCAGTGAACACTACTTTTCCTCTGGCCATAGCAAAAAGCGCATTATAGCCTTGATCATAGGCATACACCTGATCCAGTAAGATATGACATTTGTTATAACTTTTTAAATAATCGGTATAAGGTAAATCATAGGTGCTTATGACTTCAACCCTTTCGGGGAATTTATTTTTAATGGTCTTCAACGCCTCTTCAAAAAGGTCATTTCCCTTTTTAATATAATTGCTTTTATTTATCCCATGGAAGATTATAATCTTATCGCCAACTTCCATTGAAGTATACCGTATGCTTTTTAAATTGATAGGATTGGGGATTAACCCCAGGTATTTTTTATGACCTATTAATGGGATATGATAATCCATATCGGAAGCAATAACCCCTTTTATGTTTTCAAAAATGAATGAATGCAACCTGTAGTTATTGGGTTTGAGCTTTGCTAGTATAAACCTATAGTAAGAACTTAGATCTGGATTTTTGAAAAAAGGAGTTAAAATGGAATACCTAAACTTTTTATCAAAGGCATATTTAAGACTTATATAATCTGTCCCGCAAGACAACAAAAAAATAGAATGATTGTTTTTAAAAAGTCTTTTTAGTAGTATTTTCTCGAGTGCAGGTGCCGTTTTTATTGAATTTTCATTTATAAGCTGTACTATATCATGGTTTTTTGCTTTTGGAAGCAAAACATAAAATCTTAGAGCGCGTTCAATGGATGTCAAATTCACCCTTGTTACCTTATATAGTAGCCTAACAAAAGGGCTAGCTATTTTACTGGAGGAAATTACTGGGCCATAGTCTAAGTCTACAGGGAATTTTTTGAAACCATCTTGGGTTCCCATTAGGGTCACCTCATGACCGAGCTCTATTAATGCTTCTTTTAGTGTGTTGTGCAATCCACTATATTCTCCTACTAAAAGAATTTTCATTATACTTACTTTTGTTATTGGTTTCAAATATACTTTTTAATGGATAACCTAGCTAATATTACTCCTTGTTTAGAGATACTTATTTCTACAATGAATAAAACATCGTTGACGTTTTTAAAGGAGATGTTTGTTCGAAATGAAAATAAAGAGTATAAAATTCTAGTAATCAATCAAACTTCAGAAGGGAACTTGTTAACCTCAAATGATGAAAATATACGGGTTGTTAATTCTTTTGAAACTGGATTGCCTCAAAGTAGAAATTTGGCTTTGCAAAATGCAATTGGGGATATATGTTTGATAGCCGATGACGATGTGGTATATGAGCAGGATTTTGAGAAGACCATAATTGAATCATATAAAGAGAATAAGAGTGCAGATATCATAACCTTTATGATGATTGATACCGAAGGAGAACTATTTAGAAACTACCCTGCTATCTCTGTGCATAATAAAAAGAGTGTGAGTACGGCAAATTCAGTTGTGATAACTTTCAATAGGGAAAAGGTTTTAAGCAATGAAGTTTGGTTCAATAATAATTTTGGTCTTGGATCAATTTTTCAAACGGCCAATGAATATGTTTTTTTGCGGAATGCACTGGATAAAAAACTGAATACTTTCTTCAAACCAAAAATTATTTTATCTCATCCGGTGTTAAGTTCGGGAAAAGACGCTTCCAGTGATAGAATTATTTTTGCCAGAGGCGCATTGTTTTATAAGTATTCAGGACTTTTAGGGTATCTTAGAGTTTTCAAATATGTATATTTGCTTTATAGAACTAAACAAATAAAAAAAGAAGATTTTTTTAGGAAAACAAGAATGGGGTTAAATGGTATTAATAAATATAGACAATTGGTCAAAGAAGGTCTTGAAATAAGGAAAATTTAATGAAGAATACATCTCTTGATAGTTTGAATTTATTTCAATTGCCCAAAATTGAAGATCCTCGTGGGAATTTATCTGTTATAGAAAAAGAGGTCATTCCTTTTCCTATTAAAAGAGTCTATTATCTTTACGATATCCCTAGTAATGCCCGTCGAGGTGGGCATGCTCACATGGAGCAAAAAGAAGTTCTAATTGCTTTGAGTGGTAGCTTTGAAGTGTTGCTTGGTGATGGTAAGGGTAAAAAAGTGGTAACTTTAAACAAACCCAACATAGCACTCATGATACCAGCAGGATTATGGAGGGAGTTGGAGAATTTTTCTTCAGGGGCGGTTTGTTTGGTCTTGGCCTCAGATGTTTTTGATGAAGCCGATTATATAAGGGACTATGATTCGTTTTTAGAGTATAAAAAGGAATTATAAAGAATTCTTTTTAGACAAACTACATAAATACCCCAACTTATATAAATCAAATAACACTAAATTGGGTGAGGGACTTAATAAGTTGTTTTTTATTCTGTGAGAGGTTTTTCTAAACAGGAGCGAACACATACCTTTAAGTCCCAATGCATTTAACAGTTTGTATGTCTTCAAAAGGCTTATGCTGTGCTCTTGTATCTGTTTGTTTTCGTTCAGGGCATAGAGATTTTCCACTGCTTTTTCGGTCTTGTTCAAGAACTCAATATTGGTGTCTATTCCTTTGTGCAGCACCTGGTTGTCCAAATGCAGTACTTTTGCTTTTTTCTTTTTTAACATGGCGCCAAAAAAGTAATCCATTCCGTAGGATTTACTTAAGTTTTCTCCCATAATACTCATGTAGGTTTCCTTGTCAATCAAGAAATTTGCAGAGATGATTATCTTATAAGGATTTTGATTTCGTACTTGGGCACTTACTTCTTCTCTCTGTTTTCCAAAGGTGTAGCGTAGTGATTTTTTGGGGTCATAGTCTTCTTGACTATAGGCAAATCCGCCAAAATGAACATCAAAGTCGTCGGAAATTATATCTGAATATGTTTTTATGAACGAATCACTGGATGGCTTGACATCAGCGTCCAGTAAAAGCAATTTGTTATAACGAGCCATTTTAGCAAGTTTCAAGCGCATAGCGGCCCGACCAATATTTTTTTGACCTTCAA
>JAGQYZ010000208.1 GCA_020435865.1 Aequorivita sp.
GAGATGGGTTGTTAAAGGTTTATGGAGCCTTTGACACTTCCAGCTTTTCACTTACGCAAGAAGACATCAACCAGCCAGAAGGCGTTTATTTTAAGCTGAACAACCAAAATTTTTATAGCAATGCTAGTTATAGTAAAATACTGAGCAAAGGGTGGACTATTATTGGAGGTGGGAGCTATACTTACGGAAACACAAAAGTGGGCATAGATGATGCGGATATAAAAGACGTTGAAAACTCGGCGCACGTTAAATTGAAACTGAAAAAACGCTTCAGCAACCGTTTTAAACTGAATTTTGGTGCGGAACAATTTGTTACCGATTTCAAAGAAAATTATAATGAGCCGAATTTTGCGGCGAAGCTTGGTTTTAATAATAATATTTCAGCTGCGTTTACGGAAGCGGATATTATTTTTTCACGAAAACTTGCTTTAAAATTGGGTATTCGCGGAGAATATAGTGAACTGTTCAAACAATTTACGGTTTCACCACGTATTTCGTTTGCATATAAAACCGGGAAGAGCAGTCAGCTTTCGTTGGCCTATGGTGATTTCTTCCAACAACCCGAAAATGAAGTTTTAAAATTTACCAATAATTTGGAAGCACAACATACACAACATTACATTATGAACTATCAATATTCCGCTAATAATCGGATTTTTCGGGCTGAGGTTTATAGAAAACAATACAACAATTTAGTAACTTTTAATGATGAAATTCCCGATTCAAATTCATTATTTACAAACAATGGCGATGGATATGCACAAGGGTTGGATATTTTTTGGCGCGATAATGAAACCTTGAAAAATATAGATTATTGGGTTAGCTATTCATATTTGGACACAGAGCGAAAGTATAGAAACTATCCCATTGAGGCAACGCCAAATTTTGCGAACACCCATAATCTTTCGGTTGTTGCAAAATACTGGATCAGTGATTGGAAAAGCCAGATTGGTTTCAGTTATCAATACGGAAGCGGCCGAAATTATACCGATTTGAACGAACCTGGTTTTCTTCAGAAAAAAACAAAAGACTATAACAGTGTGAGCTTGAATTGGGCATATCTGCTTTCGCAACAGAAAATCCTTTATTTTTCAATTAATAATGCGTTTGCTTTTAAAAACGTGAACGGTTATCAATATGCAAACACGCCAGATGCCAATGGTAATTTTGCACGAAGGGAACTTCGCCCAGCTGCGGATCAGTTCTTTTTCGTTGGCTTTTTCTGGACGATAAGCGATGACGGAAAAGATAACCAGCTTGATAATTTGTAATAGCTACAATTCAGTAGTTAAATTCAACAGTTGGTCTTTTTCAATTTTGGAAAACGCTGATTTTAAAAGAAATTTGAAATATAATAACAACCTTAAAACCAAAAAATCATGTTAGGAATTCTATTAAGAAAGCAGAAAAAGTTTAAAACATTGAAAACATTATTTTCAGTGAGCATTATCCTCTTGGTAGGAGGAATTTTAATACTCTTTTCCTAAATTCAAAAAAGTAAAAAAATATTAACCAATAAAATGAAAAACCATGCAAAACGTACTTACTTATTTCACAATTTTCTTTACTGTATTGGTAATGCAGGCACAGAATGACACAACAGCATCAATAGCAGATGCAGGTCCAACAAAATACCAACAAGGAATGCGAAAAGCTTTCCAGCTTTGGCAGGAAAATAAATCCTGGGAAGCTGCAAATGTTTTTGAAAGAATTGCAACTGCTGAACCAGACAATTGGCTACCACCATATTATGTAGCCCAAATTAACGTAATTAACAGTTTTACTGAAAAAGATGGAACCAAGTTGAAAGCACAATTGGATAAAGCACAGGATTTTATAAATGATGCCACAGCTATCTCCAAAGACAATCCAGATTTGTTGGTTTTGCAGGCGCAATTATATACAGCTTGGATTGTTTTTGACGGCCAGCAATACGGAATGACCTATTCTGCGAAGGCATCAGAGCTTTATAACAAAGCGTTAGCACTTGCGCCCGATAATCCAAGAATTATTTTGGCTAAAGCCGAATGGGATATGGGTGGCGCCAAATATTTTGGACAATCAATAGAGCCATACTGTAAGGACATTCAGCGAGCGATAGATCTTTTTGCTACTTTTAAACCAGCAGGAGAGTTTTATCCAACCTATGGTGAGGAACGCGCTAAGCAAATCCAGGCCGAAAGCTGTAAATAAGAAATTTAGCCACGAATACTCGAATATTCTTATAGTATTATTTGTTTATTCGTGGTAAAAGAGAATAGTAATTCAATGCGTATTTTAAAAGATCTTGGCAAAGCTTTTTTTGTAGGAACCATAGTATTTATAATACTTGGACTAATCCAGTATGCTAATGGAAATGAGTTTGCTAGTGGCAAGGAAATTCTTATAGCATTTCTTTATAACCAGCTATATTCTGTTGTTCTTTATATGGTAAACGCTCGATATTTTGGGTTTTTACTAAAACAATTTCCAAATCAAGTTTTTAAAACCAAAAACTTATTTAAAGGGCTTTTAGGAGGAATCTCAGTTACACTTCTTAGCCTTTTTGCAATACGTACTTTCACAGAAGTGATGATTGATGGAAGAAATTTTTCAGAATTTATAGCTTCTGAAAAGATTCAATATTACTACATCTCTTTTATCATCTCTGTTGTGGTTACTGCTATTTTTTATTCGGTTTATTATTACCGAAACAAGCAGGAAAGCAAAGTTACCGAACAGAAAATTATTGCCGGAACCGCTTCGGCTAAGTTTGATGCCCTTAAAAATCAGTTGGATCCGCATTTTCTTTTCAACAGTTTGAATGTGCTAACTAGTTTGATTGAAGAAAATCCAGAAGCCGCCACTCGTTTTACCACTTCACTATCAAAGGTGTACCGGTATGTTTTGGAACAGAAAAACAAAGAATTGGTAACTTTGGAAGAAGAACTGAAATTTGCCGAGATCTATATGTCGCTTTTGGTGGTTCGGTTTGAGGACAGTATTGTTTTTACCAAACCAGCTAGACTAAAAGATCCTCAAGCTAAGGTTGTTCCGTTATCGCTTCAGCTTTTGTTGGAAAACGCTGTGAAGCATAACCAGGTTACTCCTTCAAAAAAACTTTTTATAAACATTACAGAAGATAACGGAACCTTGATTATCACCAATAATCTTCAACCAAAACAGGTTTTAAAGGAAAGCACGGGCGTGGGACTGCGGAATATTCGCGATAGATATAGACTATTGACGGACCGTGCCGTGACCATTCAAGAAAACCGAAAAGAGTTCAGTGTTGCAATTCCTATTTTGACTGAAAACATTAAAATCATGAATACCCAAGATACTTTTATTTCAGAAAAAAGATATAAACTCGCAAAAAAACGAGTTGAAAAACTCAAAGGATTTTACATTCACTTTGCCATATACCTTATGATGGTTCCCGTATTTATATATTTAAATTATATTTCAAACACTGGGTTTCCATGGGCGCTATTTCCTGTTGTGGGTTGGGGTATCGGTGTTATGGGTCATGCGGTTGAAGCTTTTAATTACAATCCATTGTTCGGAAAAAATTGGGAAGAGCGTAAAATTAGGGAGTTAATGGAAAAAGATGATTAATAAATTACATTTCATCCATATAAAATTACGGTTCGGAAGATTCTATTTCATATTGAGTTTCAGCTCCATTACTTTTATATTATAATTTAAAAATAACTATTATGGAACCAGACAATGAAGACAGTAAGTATTTTAAGGCAAAACGGCGTGTTGCCGAAATAAAGAAGTTCTACAGCAGTTTGATGTTTTACTTCATCTTTATTGCCGCACTAGCAGGATTGAACTATTATGTGGATGAATTGAGACATCCTTGGTTTTTGTGGGCTGCATTTGGTTGGGGGATTGGCATCTTTTTTCAAGCTATTAGAACATTTAGATGGACACCATTTATTGGTAAGGATTGGGAAGAAAGAAAAATGAAACAATTTATGGAAGAAGAGGAAAAAAACAGCAAAAACAAATTCAACTAAAATGGATTTTTCTGAAAAAATAAAATTGAGAAAAGCCTGGAAAAGGGTAGAGGCAATTAAAGACTTTTATAAACATTTGCTGGTTTATGTTTTTGTGAACATTGCTTTGTTTATTGTTAGAGGACATGTGCTGGAGTTTTTTCAGAATGAATCGCCTGATAAAAATTTCATAGAATGGATAGACTGGAATATTTTAATAGTCCCTTTATTTTGGGGAATTGGATTACTATTTCATGCCGCAAAAGTCTTTCAATATAAATTTCCCTTCATAAAAAATTGGGAAGAAAGACAAATGAAAAAATTCATGAAAGAAAAATAAAACTACAATGGAAACCAAGAAAAGTCTCACCTATTTAAAAGCAAAGA
>JAGQYZ010000209.1 GCA_020435865.1 Aequorivita sp.
GAATTGAGATCAGTTGTGATGTAATCCAGATTTTTCATTTTTCGGAATTTGCTAAAAAAAGCTTGTTCCGGTGCAAAGTGAAGTACTTTTAATTTTTTAGTAAAGAAGCCAGTTTCATTTTTAAGGTATAACCAAAACAATCTATGCCTTTCCAAAGAAAGCGTTCCTGGCGAAAGCACATTTTCACGAACAATTTCATATCCATAAGGAAGAAATTTTCGGTACGATCTCCCATCAATAGGGTCAGTGTATTTATTTCCCCGAAGAAAAAAAGCAAGAACCGGCCTGCCTATAATGCTCAGTCTGATGAGCAGCGGCCTCGGAATAATATTTAAGATTTTTTTGAACAAAAGAGTGGAATTGTTAAAGCACAAATTCGTTGGCTCGGAATTCTTTCTCTTCGTCACTCACAATCCCCAATGCTTCATAAACATAAGCGAAAGTAGAAAGTAGTTCAGGTTTTCCGTTTACCAAAGCGATGTTGTGCTCAAAGTGAGCGCTCGGTTTTTCATCTTGGGTCACAATAGTCCAGCCATCGCTTAATTGTTTCACTTTGTGCGTTCCCATATTTATCATTGGCTCCAAAGCGATGGTCATTCCTTCAATAAATCTTTTACCTCTGCCCCGACGCCCGTAGTTTGGCATTTCTGGATCTTCATGCATTTTTCTTCCCAAACCGTGACCTACAAGTTCACGAACTACTCCATACCCGTGTCCCTCACAATAATTTTGAATGGCAAAACCTACGTCGCCAACACGGTTTCCCGCTTTAAATTCGCGGATACCAATATAGAGTGATTCTTTGGTGGTTTTTAAAAGTTTCTTTAAATCGGAAGAAACTTCGCCAACTTCAAAAGTATATGCGTGATCACCATAAAAACCATTTTTTATGGCACCACAATCAATTGCCACAATATCGCCTTCTTTTAATGGAACATCTGTTGGTAGTCCATGAACAACTGCTTCGTTTACACTGGTAAGTAGCGTTGAAGGACAATCATACAACCCCAAAAAACCTGGAATAGCATCTTGGCTTCTGATGTAATCTTCTGCCATTTTATTAAGCTGATTGGTTGTAACACCCGGTTTCACTTCTTTTGCGAGCATTCCTAAAGTGCGGGAAACCACCAAAGCACTTTCGCGCATCAATTCAATTTCCTCTCTTGTTTTTGGAATTATCATAATATTATTTTAAAAAAGAGAACAATCCTTTTTTCTGAATTTTTACTTGTGTGGGCTTAGGTTCACCGATAAGTTGTTGATAAATTTCGCCCCAACTTTTAAGTCCGCCAAAATTACGGTCATCAATAAAAACATCTGCATGAATTTTTCGGCTGTACGAACTATCAAATTCTTCTTCAGGAAAGCTTTTGTTTACTGCATAAAAAACGATGCCGTTTTCTTCACAGTATTTTACTGCGCTTTCCAAGGCACGGCCTTTTCGGTATGTCCACAAGATTAATCTATGGCCTTCATCTTGAAGTTTTTTCAACGTGTCAAAAGCAAAAATAATGGGCCGACCAATGCGTGGATATTCATCTTCAACGATGGTTCCGTCAAAATCTACTGCTATGGTGAGTG
>JAGQYZ010000210.1 GCA_020435865.1 Aequorivita sp.
ATTTCCTTCAATTTTCATACATCGAAGATTTACTATTAAGGAAGAAGATTGTCCTTTTTCAAGAACCGGTCCTAAAAAACCTGTATAAAATTCGCGGTCATACCTTTCATTTTCTAGAATAAATTCTTTCGCGAATTTCTGTGGGCTTCCACAAACTGCTGGTGTGGGGTGTAATGCGGCTACAATTGTGGTCAAGGTTGCTTTGCCATTTTTTAGAACACCCGTAATGTCTGTCCTAAGGTGCAACAATGACCCCGCTTGATGTGTATACGGGCTTGAAACTTTTAAGACAGAAGTAACTCGTTGCAGACTATCGATTATTGAATCTGTCACAAGTTGTTGCTCGTCAAGTTCTTTCGGTCCCCAATGTACAGGTTCTCTATTCGTAAATAATCGCGTGCCTGCCAGTGCCATTGTTTTGAAGGAATTATCTTCTATTTGCACTAAAGTTTCTGGTGTAGCACCACACCATAATCCTGTATTGGGATGGTACCATATATATCTAAAAGCTGTGGGATATGCAGAAAATAATCTTTTGGTAAGTTTTTCTATCGAAAACTCTTTTAGCTCAATATCTTTTTTACGAGAAATAACAATTTTACTTGCTTTTCGCTTTTTTATAGCTTCAACCGTTTTATCTATCAATTTGATGTAGCCATTTTTTTCTTTAGCATCCTTTGAAACAGTAACTGGAACCAATTCAATATTACTTTCATTAAGCTCACAATGTAAACTTTCAGAATTATTTTCAGGAATAAAAAAAGAAGGGTCTTTAAAATTAAAAGGAGCAAAGACAAAACCATTTTCCGTTAGCTTCTCAACAGCGTGTAGCTGCATATCTTTTTGTAGAAAAGTATTTAAAATTTTGCTTTCAGGTAAGGAAAAAACCACAAAAGGTAATTTTTTAGTATACTGTTCCGAAATTTTTGAGAGTAGTAGGTTAAAATCCATTATCTATGATTTGGGTAAGGTAAGGGTTGTAAGTTTAACTAACGAGATGAGTGCCCCTTCTTCATTTGTAATTTTTATCTGCCAAAGTTGTGTGGTTCTCCCTTTGTGAATAATAGTGGCTCGGGCATAGACATAACCATCGCGAACGCTTTTAACATGATTTGCGGCAATTTCAATTCCTCTAATTACAATTTCATCTGAATTCAAAAAAAAGTATGCGCCAGCACTGCCCACACTTTCTGCCAAAGCTACGGTAGCTCCTCCATGTAATACACCATCGGGTTGATGCACTTTAGGGGTTACTGGCATTCGGGCAACTATAAAATCATCACCCACCTCGGTAAATTCTATTTCTAAAGTTTCCAGTAGGGTATTATGGCACATTTTGTTACAAGCGCCCAAGATTTCTTTATTGGTGTACTTCATCCTATTAATTTACATTTGTAAATGTACAAAATTGAATTTAACAAAAATGAGTACCCAAAAAGAGGTTTCCTACAACACTACAAATACATATCATACACTTAATAAATTTACAAAAAAGACCAAAAACGTTTGGATGGTTTTCCATGGAATGGGTTATTTGAGTAAATATTTTATTAACTATTTTTCAGAGCTCAATGCTATAGAAAATTACATAATAGCACCACAGGCACCTTCAAAATATTATCAAGATAAAGCCTTTAAACATGTTGGGGCATCTTGGCTTACGCGCGAAAATACGTTAGTAGAAACCCAAAACATACTTAATTATATAGATGCCGTTTTTGAAAAAGAAATTTTTAACTCAGTTCCAAACCTTATTGTTTTAGGGTATTCACAAGGAGTTTCCATTGCAACTCGCTGGGTTGCAAGCCGAAAAATTCAGTGTGATACCTTAGTACTGCATTCAGGTGGAATACCCAACGAATTAAAGCCAGCAGATTTTGAATTCTTGAAACCGTCTGTAAAGGTTATCTACCTCTACGGTAATAGGGATCAATACATTACAGAAGCTCGAAAAACCGAGGAACAACTAAAAGGTAGCAAACTCTTCAAAGATCGCTTAAACATTGAGGTTTTTGATGGTGTCCATGAAGTAAGCAGAGAATTCTTACTAAAACTTTCAAAATAATTTGATCGTTTTTGTGTATTTCATCGAATAAATTTGTGCTTTAACTTCTTTTGTTATTCTTTTACTTCGCTTTAAAAACTAATAGCCCCAACTATGAAAAAGGCAATACTAACCTGCATGTTTTTGTTTATAGTGTCCATAATTATGGCGCAAGTGAGCGAACAAGAAAAACAAGTTCTTATAAATCTTTATAATACTACTAATGGTTCAGGATGGAACATCCCATGGAACCTTGAAAAGCCTGTTGAAACATGGCAAGGTATTACTATAGAAAATGATAAAGTAACTGGCATAAATCTATTATTCAATAATTTGAATGGGGCTTTACCAGCTTCTTTAGGCCAATTAAAAAACTTAAAGAAACTAGAACTTTCCTTCAACCCAATTTCAGGAAATATTCCTGCAGAGCTGGGCAATTTGGAAAACTTGGAGGTTTTGGCATTAAATGGCACTGAAATTCAAGGAAACATTCCAACTGAATTGGGGAAGCTTTCACACTTAAAACAATTGCATTTAAGCAGTAACAAATTAAATGGAAGCATTCCAGAAAGTTTGGGAAACCTTAGTGAAATTGAAGTTTTTAATGTTTTTGATAACGAACTATCGGGAAAGTTGCCAGCGCAATTGGCTAAATGTCCAAACCTAAAACAGTTGATGGTTGCAGAAAATAATTTTAACAACCCCGATGATTTTTCAGTAGTACTATTGTCAAATTCTGGTGCAAAAATAGATCTACTAGAAAATGCACCACATATTGAACCAGCCCAATCCATTATAGCCGTGGAACGGGACGAATCTAAAGATTAACACTATTCTATATTTCCTCATTTTCTGGCGGCCCTTTTGGGCCGCTTATTTTTTAAATCAGACCAAAAACGCATTTTATCGACAAAGTGCATTGTCAAATTATAAATTATAATTACATTGCGGCAGTCTTTGAAAAAAGTGGACCCCACCCACTCCAAAGACTTTAAAGCTTAATATTTGGTTAAAATAGCTTTTAAATGGAGCGGCTCTTTTTGAGCCGCTCTTTTTTTAGTATTATATGTCTCAAGTTTCTTTTATATTTA
>JAGQYZ010000211.1:0-702 GCA_020435865.1 Aequorivita sp.
TGTAATATTTTCTACGTCTTTGTACCTTTGTGAAGCATGAAATTTTCAAATAAAATTGGCTCCCAGACCCTCGTACAATTATGTTTGGATAAGGGCATTGACCAAATAGTAATTTCCCCCGGTTCTCGAAACGCCCCACTCACAATTGGTTTTGGTGAGCACCACGGTTTTAAATGTTTTAGCTTTGTTGATGAGCGTTGTGCTGCGTTTTTTGCTTTGGGAATGGCGCAGCAACTTCAGAAACCAGTAGCCGTTGTTTGCACTTCAGGTTCTGCTTTACTCAATTATTATCCCGCCGTAGCAGAAGCATTTTATAGCGATATTCCACTAGTAATCATTTCTGCCGACAGACCGGCAAATTTCATAGATATTGGTGATGGGCAGACCATTCGCCAAGAAAATGTTTTTGAAAACCATATTCTATATAGCGCCAATTGCATTGAAGGTGAAGATTTTCAAATTAAAAATGAAACCGAAATAAATATTGCGTTGAACACTGCAATTGAAATGAAAGGACCAGTACACATCAATATTCCTTTTTCGGAACCTTTATACCATACTTGTGAAAGCCAATTGGTTTGGCCACAGAATGTAGCGCCACGTTTGTTTAAAGAAGTTTTTGGGGATTTAAATCCTTTCATTGAACGGTGGAATAGTAGCAAGCGTAAAATGATTTTAGTTGGCGTTTTGAAACCTAACAGT
>JAGQYZ010000211.1:841-5591 GCA_020435865.1 Aequorivita sp.
ATCTACAGCCAGACATTTTACTAACTTTTGGTGGAATGGTAGTTTCAAAAAAGATAAAAGCATTTTTGCGTAGCTTTCCTCCAAAAGAGCACTGGCACATAGATTCAAAAAAAGCATACAATACTTTTTTTGTGCTAAAGCACCATTTCAAAACAGGTATTAATTCTTTTTTCAATGAATTTCTTTCGAAAACTACCACGGTGAAGAGTGATTACCGAAATCAATGGCTTGCTGTAAAGCATCACAGGTTGCAACGTCATAAAACCTACGAATCCGAAATTCCATATTCAGATTTTATGGTTTTTTCTGAAATTTTCAAACTACTTCCACAAAATATTCAATTGCAGTTGAGCAATAGTGCCACAATTAGATATGCACAACTTTTTGACATAAACGATTCAGCAGAAGTATTTTGTAATCGAGGGACAAGCGGAATTGATGGAAGTACAAGCACTGCGGTGGGAGCAGCTTGTGTATCAAAATTGCCTACTCTTTTTCTAACTGGCGATCTTAGTTTTTTCTATGACAGTAATGCCCTTTGGAACAATTATATTCCTAAAAATTTCAAGATAATAGTAATAAACAATGGAGGTGGCGGTATTTTTAGAATTCTTCCTGGTGAAAAGGATTCTAAGCTTTTTGATACTTTTTTTGAAACCAAACACAATTTAAGTGCAAAGCAACTTTCTGAAATGCATGGTTTCAAATATGAAGCCATTTCTAAGAAAGAAGATTTGGCAGAAAAAATAAACGAATTTTTTAATAAACAGGATGGCCCAGCTTTGTTGGAAATTTTAACACCTTCAGCCATAAATGATAAGGTGCTTTTGGGTTACTTTAAATTTATTCTATAAGTAAGTTCCTCCCCATATAACAGCATCAAGGATGTTATCAAAAGTTTGAAATGGTTTTTTACAGAATTTGGCTTCAAGCTCAGCATTGGCATGTCCCACTTCGTTATAATTTACAACCCCTACGGCTCGCAGCGTTGGAACTTTGTTGAGATATTTGTAATCAGTGGGTTTTATGGAATAGGAATGTAGCCGGTTTGAGATATAAACCCAAGGCCTATTCCCCATATAACTTAAGCCTTTTAGCAAAATGGAGAAACCTGTTTTATATGACATAATAATTCCTTCTTTTGCTTCAACAACAACAATGTTATCATAAAAATAAACCATGCCAATCTCCGTTTCCATTACTTTTTTTAGTGGAAATTCCAGTGGAAGATTATGTGGAGATTTTTTTTTCATTTCCAATGTGAATTTACATTTTAAGTTTCATTTGTATATACGTGTTCGGCATTTTTTTCAACAATAATACAGTACCTTTGTGGCTATGATAAAACTGGGAGAATACAATACTTTAGAGATACTTCGCGAAACTGAACCTGGGCTATATTTGGGCGATGAAGAGGAAAATGTGGTGCTTTTGCCACACAAGTATAAACCCGAGGAATATGAAATAGGTGATAAAATTTCAGTTTTTATCTATCTTGATAACGAAGAGCGCCCCATAGCTACAACCCTGGTTCCTTTTCTGCAACTGAACACATTTGGATACCTAAATTGTAGTGATGTAACTGAATATGGTGCTTTTATGGATTGGGGATTGGAAAAGCAACTATTTGTTCCGTTTAAAGAGCAAGCGCGCCCGATGAAAAAGGGCAACTGGTACATTGTTTACCTATATATAGATGAGAAAACCAATCGATTGGTGGGTTCTAGCAAGACAAATCATTTTCTTCAAAATGAAACTTTAACAGTGGAACCTTTTCAGGAAGTAGATATTTTAGTTACACACCTTACTGAAAAAGGGGCAAATGCAATTGTAAATGGAATGCACAAAGGACTGATTTATATAGAAGACATTTTTGAAGATATTCGTACGGGAGACCGCATGAAGGCTTTTATAAAGAAAATTCGTCCTGATAATAAAATAGATTTAGTACTACAAACACCAGGCTACAAAAGTATTGAGCCAAACGCCAACTTTATTCGGGAAGAATTGGAGGCCGCTGGTGGGTTTTTACCACTTCACGACAAATCAGACCCAGATACTATTAAAAATATGCTTGGGATGAGCAAAAAAAGTTTCAAAAAAGCAATTGGCACCCTCTACAAAGACAAGCAAATTGTGATTAGGGAAGACGGGATAGAATTATTGTGAAGGTGTTCCATAAATCCCATAACCTACATAAAAACCACTTCGCCTTGAAGGACGCTGATAATAGCCATAGGAATAAGGCATAAGTTCTGGCCTTAAAAGCCCTCGAGATTCTTGATAGACCATATTCTTCACTTGTGTGGAGCCATCAGCACTATAGCTGGCGTTACCGCCATAAACTCCATATTCTCTTGGATCTAAAGAAATTTGAATATTTGATCTTACTTGTTTGGTGTTTGCCGCCATTGCATCATACATACTCACCGGTTCCCGATAATTATTTTTATCCATCTTAAAAGAAGGAAGTCTTTTTGAAATCTTTTTGGTGAAATCTGAGTTGGACGGTAGTGAAATGCTCAATAAACTTTCAACTTCTGGTAGCCTCACAAAATCTAACTTAAATTTATTGGATTCGTAATCCAGCTGAGCCGAAACGATTAGCGGAAAGCATAAAAGAAGAAGAAACAGCAATTTTTTCATCAAGGCAAAGGTAATAAAAGTTGAGCCAAGTTTAAATCATATATTTTTTACAGGTTAAGCTTTGTAGCTAAATTTTTTGGTAGTGCATCTTTATGAACAGTAATACTAATGGCTTTTAACCACATATAAGCTTCGCTAAAGTAAACATAACCGCCGTTTGTTACACGTGTTTCATCTGTTCCCCAACTATTTTTTACTTTGTAATATTTTGTTCCGTTTTGATCGCGAAGCATACCTGTAATGTGCATTAAGTGATCATCGGTAGTGTCGTAGTTTTCAAATTCTTCTTGGCGGAACTCTTGTGTTATTTTCTTTTCGGGATAAACACCTTGTAAAGCTTTCACGTTATTTTCGGCATTTTCAGGGATAACCGCCACGCCGTCTTTTGACGAAAATGTTCGCTCGCTAACATCACAATCCAATTCAACAGTAAAGCCTTTTTCCAATGCGTTGTCAATGGTTGCAATCATTTCATCTATAGGCACATTATAAAAACTGCCATTGCTCCAGTTATCTGGAATGTTGAGAATGAAATTTGAATAAAAAGGAGCTTGTGTAAAACTAGTGATGTTTACATAATCCGCAGGCTTAATTTTAGTCATTGCCAAAAAAGTTTGTGGCGTATATTGCTTTCCTTCAAAAGTGAAATTATTGATGTTTTTTCCAATATAAATATCCAAAACACTTTCAATCGCGGGTTTCCATTTTGGGCTTAACTTTCTTCCGGGATTGTCTACATACGTTTTTAGCATAGCTTCCAGTACGGCTGCCATTTCAGCGTGGTTATATGTTGTTTCTCCAGAAAACAATCCGCTAAAAGCTTCTTCAGGAACCAAACCATTTCTTTCAACAGAATTCATCACATCGTGAGCCAATCCACCTTCCCCAAACTGGGCACGGCCTTGACGCATAATATAGTTTTCAGCTTTTAAAGGATACGTATTTCGCACTTGGTACATTTCGCTTAAATCAATTTTCTTTCCAGTAAGGCGAATGATTTCACTCTCCAAAAAAGAAGTGCTACTGAAGCTCCAGCACGTTCCCGTATGGCCTTGACTAATAACAGGCGTAGCTTCTAGGTCTGTAATTGTGGTGAATTTATAAGGTTCTTGTGCGGTTAGGGTTACTGTGAAAAGTATTCCAAGGAAGAGAAGAAAATGTTTCATTTTTGTTTGAAGTTAAATGTTTATGGTTTGTGGTCTTCAACAGTTAAACAACAAACCGTAAACCACAAACAATTTATATCTTTGAAAACAAAAATAACAATTATGACTACACCCAATTGGAAAACTGCTAAAGAATATACCGATATAACCTATAAAAAATCAAATGGAGTTGCACGTATCGCTTTTAATAGGCCTGATGTGCGGAATGCATTTCGCCCAAAAACCACTGCCGAACTGCTGGATGCCTTTCACGATGCACAGGAAGATACTTCTATTGGGGTGGTTTTACTTTCTGCAGAAGGACCTTCTTCCAAAGATGGGGTTTATAGTTTTTGTAGCGGCGGCGACCAAAAGGCGCGCGGTCATCAAGGGTATGTGGGGGATGATGGATATCACCGTTTGAATATTCTGGATGTGCAGCGCTTGATTCGCTTTATGCCGAAAGCTGTTATCTGTGTGGTTCCGGGTTGGGCCGTGGGAGGCGGACATAGTTTGCACGTGGTTTGTGATTTAACCTTGGCAAGTAAAGAACATGCAATCTTCAAACAGACAGATGCCGATGTAACCAGTTTTGATGGTGGTTACGGAAGCGCTTATTTAGCGAAAATGGTAGGGCAGAAGCGTGCGCGTGAAATTTTTTTCCTTGGAAGAAATTATTCTGCACAGGAAGCTTTTGAAATGGGAATGGTGAATGCCGTGATTCCTCATGACAAATTGGAAGACACTGCTTATGAATGGGCACAGGAGATTCTTGCAAAAAGTCCAACTTCCATAAAGATGCTGAAGTTTGCCATGAACCTTACCGATGACGGTATGGTAGGCCAACAGGTGTTTGCAGGGGAAGCTACACGCCTTGCCTATATGACGGATGAGGCCAAGGAGGGGCGTGATGCGTTTCTTGAAAAAAGGAGACCTAATTTTGATAAAAAGTGGTTGCC
>JAGQYZ010000212.1 GCA_020435865.1 Aequorivita sp.
GCACCGCCATATTCTACTGGAATGTAAGGGCCAAAAGCACCTATTTCGGCCAGACCATTGATGATTTGGTTAGGGAATTCGGCCTTTTGGGCATACTCTTCAATAATAGGAGAGACTTCGCGTTTTACCCAAGTACGGGCAGCATCACGGACCAATTTATGTTCTTCAGAAAGTAATTCGTCTAAGTTATAGTAATCAGGAGCTTCAAAAAGATCTGGTTTCATGTAGTTAATTTTTTGCTTTGCAAAAGTAGCGAAAACGTTTTCAAAAGCATAAATTTATAGAGAAAATGAACTTTAAACTTTAATATATGGAGACAAGTAAATGGTTGTGCATGCTAATTCTTTGTTTCTTTATTTTGAGATGCCAAAAGGATAATAAAAATAAGCAATCCTTTGATAATAAACAGAAAACTATAGAAAACCAGAAAGTTTGGTTATTTGGTAAGGCAAAAGATACGAGTGCTTTGTACTCTACCCTCATCATTAATAACTCCTATCTTTTTGGAACTAACCATAAATACATGGATTATGAAAAGGATAGAAATTCCATTAAGATTGTGTTAGACTCTATATCAGAGTCCATGCTTATGGAAGTCATGGCTTTTGGTGCCAATGAGCAATTTTACAGAACAGAAATTTATCTTTCTCCTGGGGATAGCCTGTATTTTGAAATGGAGGATGGAAAAATACTATTTGATGAAGAAAGTGCGCCGTTCAATAACTACCTATCTGAAGTTTATAGTGATACCTCTCTTGACTATGGGAGAAATCCTTATGCTGGAGACATTTGGGAATATAAGAAGCATATAAAGAATCTATATGAAAGCAGGGTGGCCTTATTTGAGGTTTATGTGCAAGAAAAAAAGATAGAGTCTGCAAATTATATCAAAATCATTAAAAACCATTTGAGGTTTGAATATTTGTACAATTTGGTTTCGCCAAGATTTAAGCCTGGTTGGATGGAAGGAATTTATTATAATGATCTTGATGGGTTGAAAAATATTGTTGAGACTGAGTATATGAATAGAGAAGGTGTTTTTGATTATGGTAAGTATTTGGATAACATCACCTTGGAAGATTATAAACAGCTGGGTTTGTTAGGAGATCAATTTTTTAAAAATAGTCTTAATGGTATGCTGCGGTATTATTTTGAACCCTCAAATAATATGCCCTATACCACAGAGAAATTTTTAGCCGAAAAAAAGTTTCTTCAACAAAATCTTGATGGTGATATGGAAAATTATATTGCCGCAAGAATGATCTGGGATTATAGCCAGAATGGGTACGGTTATAGTAAAAATGATATTGCTTTGATGAAAGATTTGATAGATGAGTATTTGCCTAAATTTAAAGATGAAACTCTAGTAAATAAGATAGAAGATATCAAAAGCGATTTAAATCAATTCAATTTTGAATTATCCGAAAACACCTTAAATTCAAAGTTAGTCAGCAAACTAGGAGATACCTTGACCTTAGAAAAACTATTTTCTAGATCAAACAAGAGAATAAAGGTTTTAGATTTTTGGGCTAGTTGGTGCGGTCCTTGTATTGATGATATTCAGAAATCAAAAGCTTTTAAAGATAGACTCACAGTAGAAAATAATGTGGAATGGATCTATATTTCAGTTGATAGAGATCAAGAAAAGTGGACAAAAAGTGCCAATGAACTTAACGATTTTTTTGGCACAAATGACCAATACTTCCTTTTGGCTGGGCAAAAATCTTCACTAATTGCGGATTTAAAAATTAGGGGAATTCCAAGATATGTGATTTTAGATAGACAAAATCAGATTGTGCTGAGTAATGCACCTAACCCGTCAAATTCAGAAATGTTTGAGAGGATAATTAATGAAATAGATTAATCAAAATTAAATAGATTCCTTGTTATAGCAAGGAATGACAGTATTTTTCAAATTATTTGAATTTCTACATTTTCAAATAGAATTTTTGGGTTAGCTCAGTATACTCTTTTGTGTATTTGTGTCTTGAAGTTTCTATAACCATT
>JAGQYZ010000213.1 GCA_020435865.1 Aequorivita sp.
ATATCATTATATTCTTGATTGGTTTGAGCTTGTTCTTCAGAAGTAACTTCACCATCACCATTTAAATCTGGGTTTTGTCGGGTTGGCACCAATAATTTATTTACCTGCCCTGAAACCCCAATTTTATTGTACTCATCAAGTATAAAATCAAAGCCCCCACCAAGCGCTAGGTTTGTCGGCAAATTACTTTCAGAACCTACTTCGTCATATTTTAGTTTGGGCCCGATGTTTGAAATGTTGAAACCCATTCTCCAACGTCCATCAAAATCATTATAAGGTATTTCTTCGCTTTGGTAATAACCAGCTACATCAACAGCAAAGGTGTTTGCCGCAGTTGCATCAGCTACAGCAGATTGCAACTTCAAATCTGACCGAATATAACGCCCTGCAACAGCCATAGAAAACCGATCGCTAAGGCGAAGTGAATAGGAAACGTCAAAAAGAAATTCGTTTGGTTTTACTTCTAATGGAGTTTCTTCAGCTGTTTGGCGAAGTTCTATGCTTCCGTTGCTAAAATAACGCAAACTTGCAGCAACCGCACTACGTTCATTCAATCTGTTATAATAAGTAAGGTTTCCTAAGAATATATCGTTAACCAATTTGTTTAAGTATGGGGTATAGGTAACACCAACACCTTGTTTAGACAAAGAAAAAGCATATTTTGCTGGGTTCCATTGCTGCGAAAATGCATCAGCGGAAGTAGTAACACCTATATCAGCCATCCCACCTGAGCGTGGATCGGCACCTATTAACATAAATGGAACACCAGTGGTAATAGGATTAAAGTTTTCAATATCGTTTTGCGCCATTGTCTTAAAACCCACAAGGCATATCAAAACTGGAATAAGTAATTTCTTCATAAAAGTTAATTTTGAGCAAATATAAATTTAATTTTTAAAGGATAACGAGTTTCTCAAATTTTTCAACCTGCTGATTGGTTAACGTAGATCTTACCGTTATCTTATATACATAGACACCTTTTCCGATACGATCACCAAAATCATCACGGCCATCCCAAGTAATCTCACGGCACAGATAACTGCCTGAAGGTGGCAATGTAGCGTTTTTTGTCCAGACTACTTTTCCAGTAACGGTAAATACCTGCACCTGTACATCAAGTGTTTCATCTGGCCTGTTGTGGTTGAACCAAAACTCGGTATAATTCACAAAAGGGTTTGGGTAATTAAGCACTTTAGTAATTTCCAAACTTCCGTTGCCTGCAACAATAAACTGTATGTCGGCAGTAGAAGAATTATTGTATACATCCCAAGCTTTTAATGTTAATGTATGCAGTCCGTCTTCAAGATCACGAAATTTATAATGGGTTTTTCCTTTGGTATAATCATCCACTTCGGCTTGGTAAAATTCATTTAATAAAAATGGATTGGATTCATCGCCATCCAAAACTGCTACAATATCATGGCCAATTCCACTGGCAGTGTTTATACCATTTGGGTCTTCCAATTTGGCGAGTAGTATAGGGGAATCATCAGTAATTCCTCCAGAAACGAAACTTTCATCGTTCATATAAAGTTTTATCAAAGGACCTTCATTGTCCGCAGGTGCATTTTCATTAAGGCCACCTATATTTAAATTAAGATTTACACCTGTTTGGTTTTCTAAAACATTGTCTCTTTTGGCATAAAGACTTACCCTTCCTTTACCTACAGGAATTTGAATATCGCGAGGTACAACAAATTCAAATTCAAAGAGCCCGTTGGAAATAGTTGCTTGTCCGTTGAAAAGCCCTTCGCCCAAGGTTATGAAATCCATAAAAATACCGTGGTTATCATTATCCAAAGTTCGACGCATCACATTTTTATCAAAAATCTTGGCCTCAAGAACTCCATTATAATCTGACAATATTGTACCGGAAGTATTGACTACCTCGCCCTCAATTTTAATTTTGCTCAAAGCCTTCAACGTATCTGTTGCCTGTGCAATTGGAACCCCGTTTAGTTTAGTGAGGCGGATGTCTCTTTTAGGAAAAGCGAGTGGCATGGCGGGGTCTCCAATATAAAAAACTACACGCCTTGTATCGCTAGTTATTTCCGTTTTAGAAAGACGGAGTCCTTCCGCAGGCGGATTTGGCGTTTCTGTATCAAAACCAAAAAGTTGGTCTGCCAAGAGTTCATTAAAATCAACCCCAACATTGATATAAACTGCTCTTGTTGTGGTGACTAA
>JAGQYZ010000214.1 GCA_020435865.1 Aequorivita sp.
GAATAGAAGGTTCTGTTTCTAAAAATTCATTAATACGTTTTTGTGAAGCCTCTGCCTGCTGTACCATAGAAGTTACCCAACCAACAACAGCAACTGGCCAGGTAAGCATATTCACATAAATCAAAAATTCAACAATAGTTCCAAATTCTGCAATTTCACCATTTATATAACGTGTTCCACCAATATAAATAACAAGAATGTTACTAACACCAATAAGCAGCATCATTAATGGGAAAAACAAGGCTTGCACCTTTGCAAGATCTATATTTTTTTCTTTGCTTCCTTCGGCGAGTTCTTCAAAGTTTGTGTTGGTTCGGGGCTCTATCCCATAGGCTTTAATCACTGCAATTCCGCTGAAGCTTTCCTGTGTAAAAGTGGTAAGTTTTGAAAGGTATTGCTGCACAATTGTAGTTCGATGATTGATGAGCACACTCAATTTATAAATGGCTATTGAAAGAATTGGTAAAGGCGCAATGGCGTATAAAGTCAAAATGGGTGCCTTGTAAAACATATAACTTACCACTACAATAAAAAGTGTAACAGTAGTAATACTATACATCAGCGCTGGACCAACATACATTCTGACCTTGGATACATCTTCGCTAATACGGTTCATTAAATCACCGGTACGGTTCTGTTTGTAGAAGCCAAGTGAAAGTTTTTCATAATGTTGAAAAATTTCGTTTTTAAGGTCGTATTCCACGTAGCGTGAAACTACAATAAAGGTCTGCCGCATCATAAAAGTGAAAAATGCCGAAAGAAGCGCAGCGCCCAAAAGCAATAATATATTGATAAGAAGTTCGTGCTTTACTAAAGCGAGATCCGTTACTTCTCCATTCAAATATTGCTTCACGATTGTTACCGAATCGCCCACCTTCATTGGAACTACAAGTTTAAATACAGTTGCGACAATAGTAATGAAAACGCCCAGCAATAGACGCCCTTTATATTTTAGAAAATATTTATTGAGATATTTTAATGCTTTCATTTTTAAGAAATGGAATGTTTTTTAAATTCTTAAATTAACAGCCTATGCTTTGTGAAATTGACAACAAAAAGCTACTTTTGCACCGCCTTTTTAGAGGATGAACAATATAATTGAAAAAGCTATGATAACTGAGGTAATTAATAAAAATGAACTTCATAAAATGGACCCGGTTTTCGGGCAACTGTCCTTTGACAATCACGAGCAAATTGTTTTTTGCAATGACAAAGATACTGGTTTAAAAGCAATAATCGGCATTCATAATACCGTTTTGGGACCAGCTTTAGGCGGTACCAGAATGTGGAATTACACAAGCGAATGGGAGGCTCTGAACGATGTATTGCGTCTTTCCCGCGGAATGACCTATAAAAGTGCTATTACAGGCCTGAATCTTGGTGGTGGAAAAGCGGTTTTGATTGGTGATGCAAAAACACAAAAAACTCCAGAATTGATGTTGAAGTTTGGTGAGTTTGTAAATTCCTTGGGTGGAAAGTATATCACAGCTGAAGACGTAGGTATGGCAACTTCAGATATGGATTTGGTACGCACAGTAACGCCCTACGTTACTGGAATTTCAGAGTCCAAAGGTGGCTCGGGTAACCCTTCTCCAGTTACTGCTTATGGCGTTTTTATGGGCATGAAAGCTGCAGCAAAATATACCTTTGGAAGCGATATTCTTGAAGATAAAGTGGTTTATGTGCAAGGAATTGGAAACGTAGGCGAAGCTTTGGTTGAAAACTTGAGTAACGAAGGTGCCAAAGTATATATCTCAGATATTAATCAGGATCGTTTGGAAGAGGTCCGCGACAAATACAGTGTTGAAATTTACGGAGGAAATAATCTGTATGCAGAAAAAATGGACATCTACGCTCCGTGTGCCTTGGGTGCTACCGTGAATGATTTTACCATAAATCAATTGAACACAAAAATAATTGCCGGTGCGGCTAACAACCAATTAGCTGAAGAACAGAAACACGGGAAAATGCTTCGCGATAAAGGAATTGTATATGCGCCGGACTTTTTGATAAATGCTGGTGGAATCATAAACGTTTACGCAGAACTTGAAAATTATGACCGAAAGGAAATAATGCGCAAGACCGAAAACATTTACAACACAACGCTTGAAATATTGAAAAAGGCTGATGCGGACAATATTACCACCCATCAAGCAGCTTTCAATGTGGCCCAAGCTAGAATTGATGCAAGAAAAAACGAAAAGTAGTTTTCCTTTTTCTTAAAATACTATCTTTGCAACGCACAGGATGATTCTTGTGCGTTGTTTCTTTAAACTAGTTCTTTCAAAAAAATATGCTTACAAGAAGACATATCCGAGTAAAAGTAATGCAGTCCGTTTACGCCTATAACCAGAGCGAAAACCCAAATATTGATACACAGGAAAAATTTTTGCTACACAGCGTAGATCAAATGCTGGATCTTTATTTATTGCTTTTGCAGTTATTGGTTGCGCTTCAGGAACAAGCGGATAGTTATCTTGTATTATCCCAAAAAAAGCATCTTGCTACAGTTTCAGAAAAAAATCCGAGTCGCACGTTTGTTGATAACAAATTGCTGAAAGTAATAGCTTCCAACAGTACTTTCAATGAAATAATTAAAAAGAAAAAACTCAATTATTGGGAATTGGATGGTGAGTATGTAAACATCATTCTAAACGAACTACGCCGATTGGAGTGGTACGAAACATATTTAACCAAAAAAGAAACTACTTATAAAGAGGACCAAGTTTTTGT
>JAGQYZ010000215.1 GCA_020435865.1 Aequorivita sp.
TATTAACATTTGAAATAAATGGCAAAAGAATCCACCATCGCTCTGTTTTATTGCTTTTTTTGAATTCCAATACCTCGTCTTCTACGGGAACTTTATAGGATGTAAAGAGTTTTTCATTGTCAAAATCATCATCTTCCACCCTAAAATTAAATCCTTCAACAAAGTACCAAAATATTTGAGCCACGAGCATTGCTCCACTTTTATTTTCTATAGAATCGCTTAATTCATAAACGCCAAAAGATTTTACTTTATTGCTGATGCCAGCATATCGTGAAATGGCACAAATTTCACGACCGTCAAAACCATTTGGGCTTTCGTTGTTTTTATAACTTAATTCTGCACTTTTTATTGCTGTAACATCTAATGTTACCATATCAGCATCTCGCATTATGGGTTCTACCACCGTAATATCTGCACAAATTTCACCTAATCTGTATGCGTCAAAAAATAATTTGTCCATCAAAGCTATTTCTTGTGGCGCATTAAAAAAAGATTGATAGCCCAAAGTACTATAATTAAATAAATTATAGGGTTTTTCAACCACCATTTTTCCAATGTATGATTTATTGGAGATGGGCATTTCTGCATTTCCCAGATCAAAGCGGTTGTCAATATTAACAACATTTACCATTTCACCAATTCCATCATAAGCCCGGTATTGCGCATATGTTAAATCTTGACTTCCTCCGAGAACGAGAGGTATTATATTTTTTTTGAGAAGCGCAGCTATAACTTCTTTAGCGGCAAAGCGCGTGTCTTCGGCCGTTTCGCCCTTTTCAATGTCGCCAAGATCAATTATTTTATAATTCCAATTTCCGGGAAATAATGAATAAAGCGCTTTTCTGTAGGAATCAAAAGAAACTTCTCCCCCAATAAAATTTATATCTGCTCGGTTTTCCTTAATTCCGAGAATACCAAACTTCACGCCTTTTAAGTTGGGTAATTCCCCAATCTTAGCGTGAACTTCAATTTGCTTTCCCAAAGTTCCAACAGGAAGAACCTCCCGATGCGCTAATACTTTTTTAGAAACTGGGGATAAAAACTCTATCATTATTTTTTCTTGGCAGTTACTTTTTTCTTAGTTATAGTTTTCTTTTTAGCAGCAGTTTTCTTTTTCGGACTTTTTTTATCGAGCAAATCTTTTGCTTCTTCCAAGGTTATTTTATCTGCTTTGGTTCCTTTAGGCAATTCAACCTTTGTCTTGCCCTTAATTAAGTTGAAACGGCCCCAACGTGCTTTTTCAATGCGAATTTTTTCTTCAGGCCATTCGTTGATGAGCTTTTCGATTTCTTTCTGTTTTTTTTCTTCAATCAGCTCCTTCACATCATCTTTTGAAAGATTATCAAAGTCATACTTTTTGTTCACGTTAATGAACATATTGTTCCATTTTATGAATGGTCCAAAACGCCCAACTCCTTTTTGAACGGGTAAATCCTCATACATATATATAGGAGCATCGGCCTTTTTCTTTTCTTCAATCAATTCTTTTGCGAAAGCCATATCCACATCTAATGGATCCATTCCTTTAGGAAGTGAAATAAAGGTTTTTCCCAAACGAACGTAAGGCCCAAAACGGCCATTGTTTACCTCAACTTCTTCATTTTCATATACACCTAAAGTCTTCGGAAGTTTAAAAAGATCCATCACTTCCTCAAACGAAACCAAATGTAATTGTTGGTCTGGACGAAGGCTTGCAAATTTTTTCTCTTCATCTTCCGGTGCTCCAATTTGTGCCATTGGACCATATTTTCCTAAGCGAACCAAAACGGTTTTACCTGTTTCGGGATCTTCGCCAAGAATGCGCTCACCACTTTCCCTGTCTGCATTTTCTTCTACATGCTCAACTTGCGGATGAAATTTTCCGTAGAAATCCTTCATCATTTTAGTCCATTCCTCTTTCCCTTCGGCAATATCGTCAAAATCCTGCTCAACTTTTGCAGTAAAATTATAATCCATGATATCTTCAAAATGCTCCACTAAAAAGTCATTCACGATTAATCCAATATCCGTGGGGACCAGTTTTCCTTTATCTGAACCAACGGTTTCAGTTAAGGTTTTATCTTTAATGTTTTCTTTTTGAAGGGTTAACTGAAGATATTTACGTTCAACGCCTTCCACAGTTCCTTTTTCAACATAATTTCTACTGATGATTGTTGAAATCGTCGGCGCATAGGTTGAAGGTCGTCCAATACCAAGTTCCTCCAACTGTTTCACCAAAGAAGCTTCCGTGAAACGATATGGTGGACGTGTAAAACGTTCCGTTGCTGTGATGTAATTATTTTGAAGTGAATCGCCATTTTTCATATTTGGCAACATTCCTTCCTGCTCTTCTTCCTCAAAATCGGTTCCTTCCAAATACACTTTTAGAAAACCGTCAAACTTTATCATTTCACCATTTGCTGTGAAATTTTCCGAAACCTTTTCCTTTGAAAGCACATCAATCTTCACATTGGTTCGTTCCAATTGGGCATCGCTCATTTGCGATGCCAACGTTCGTTTCCAAATTAAATCGTACAAGCGTGCTTGGTCATAGTCGCCAGAAATGGTGTGTTTTGACATATCTGTAGGACGAATAGCCTCGTGCGCTTCCTGTGCCCCTTTGCTCTTCCCTTTGTAATCTCTGGGTTTGCTATACTCTTTTCCATAGGAAGATGCAATTTCTTTTTGAGCAGCGTTTTTTGCGTCGTTACTAAGGTTAACACTGTCCGTACGCATATACGTTATAAAACCAGCTTCATACAACCGCTGAGCGATTGTCATTGTTTTTCCAACTGAAAAATATAATTTCCGCGCTGCTTCCTGTTGCAAGGTTGAAGTGGTAAAAGGTGCCGCCGGGCTTTTGCTGGCAGGCTTTTTCGTTAAATCTGAAATTTTATAATTGGCGCCCAAATTCTTCCGAAGAAATTCGCGTGCTTCTTCTTCTGTGTCAAAATTCTTTGGAAGTTTCGCTTTAAATTTGCTTCCATCAAGTGTTGTAAATTCGGCGTCAATTCTGTAGGAACCTACGGGATTGAAAACTTCAATTTCACGCTCGCGCTCTACAATCAATCGTACTGCCACAGATTGTACGCGGCCTGCTGAAAGTCCGCCTTTTACTTTTTTCCAAAGAATGGGAGAAAGTTCGTAGCCAACCAAACGGTCCAAAACACGACGTGCTTGCTGGGCGTTTACCAAATTATAATCTATTTGGCGAGGATTTTCAATCGCTTTTAAGATTGCTGTTTTAGTGATTTCGTGAAAAACAATACGCTTGGTTTTGTTTTTGTCCAGCTTCAATTCTTCTGCCAAATGCCACGCAATGGCTTCACCTTCTCGATCCTCATCACTCGCCAACCAAACCATTTCTGCTTTTTTGGAAAGAGCTTTCAACTCAGTCACGAGCTTTTTCTTATCGCTGCTCACTTTATATTTAGGTGTAAAATCTCCTTCTACATCCACACCCAATTCCTTGGACGGAAGGTCTGCAATATGCCCAAAACTGGAAGAAACTTTGAAATCCTTACCAAGAAATTTTTCAATGGTTTTTGCTTTTGCTGGAGACTCAACGATCACTAAATTCTTTGCCATATCCTATATTATTGTGAGTGCAAAAGTATATGAATTTTTTAATACGAATGATTTTGGATGTAAAATTTGAAAATCGAGCAGGTAATTTTATCCAGGAATACACGAATAATTATTTAGTTGTATTCGTGTATCCGTAGTTGGTTTTCACACTTAAATTTACGCACTAATAACCAAGTGCTTAAAAAGAATTAACAGATGAATTTTCTTGTAACTCTTCATCAAAACCAATGGTTTCCTTATAAAAATAATACATTGGAATGTGTGTAAAAAAAGCCGTTGCCAGAATCCCTATTCCGCATAAAATAATTCCCAGTTGGGCAATTAATGATGAAACAATGATTAATCCAAAAACGATTAGCCAAAACCTGTTTCCCAACCTGAAACCTGCTTTTACAATTTCAGAAACTGAAAGTTGCGGATTGAAGGCAAAAATAACGAACATAAGCTGCAATGGTACCATTACATAAAATATAGGTAGGTAACATAATATTGCAGCTAACAATGTGATTCCAAATGCAGCAAGCGACAATGTGAGTATCTTTTGAAAATGATTTTTTAAATACACAAAATAGCCGCCTGTTTCAATAGGTTTTCCTGTATCATTCTTTTTACAAACTTGGAAAAAATGGGCGGTTATGGAATAGGTAATGGTTTGAATAAGTATCATTATCAATAAAAATGCAACAATATAAATTGCAATCCAAACCACAGAATACTCCATTAATGGATTGAAATCTGAATAGCCGTTGGCCTCAGCCTTAATGAAAGTAGTTATGAACGGAACATAAATTACGGCTATTAAAGGTAAGATAACCGCTAATATCACCAATAAATGTAGCATTCCTTCAACCCATATTTTTTTGAAAAGCTCAAAACTTTTGGACAAAATAGCACCAAAATCAGGTGATTTGGCGGCTTCAATTTTCTGAAAAATCTGTGGTTCCATATTTCTTTATAATTTAGTTAGTACACAAATCTATGAAAAAGAAATCTGCCACTTTGTCACCGTGGCTTAAAATTGTATCTTTGTGGGTTCAATGGTCAAGTTATTGACACGATTGCTATTTTAAATTTTCATGGAAAAGATTATTGACGAAAAAACGCAAGGAAATACGCTAACGCTGGAAGCACGCGAGGGCAATTCCCGCAAACTATATATTGAAAGTTACGGCTGCGCAATGAATTTTAGCGACAGTGAAATCGTGGCTTCCATACTTGCAGACCAAGGTTACAACACTACAAATTTATTGGAAGAAGCCGATTTGGTTTTGGTAAATACCTGTTCCATCCGCGATAAAGCCGAACAAACTGTCCGGAAACGTCTGGAAAAATACAATGCTGTAAAGCGTATCAATCCGAAGATGAAAGTAGGCGTTTTAGGCTGTATGGCCGAACGTTTAAAGGAAAAATTCCTGGAAGAGGAGAAAATCGTCGATTTAGTTGTTGGTCCAGATGCCTATAAAGACATCCCAAATTTATTGAAAGAAGTAGAAGAAGGCCGTGATGCAGTGAACGTAATTCTTTCCAAAGAAGAAACCTATGGCGATATTTCGCCAGTGCGTTTGGGCGGCAATGGCATTACTGCCTTTGTGAGCATAACTCGTGGTTGCGATAATATGTGCACATTTTGTGTGGTTCCATTTACCCGTGGGCGCGAACGCAGCCGCGATCCGCAGAGTATTTTAC
>JAGQYZ010000216.1 GCA_020435865.1 Aequorivita sp.
GCCACAGCAACAATACAGATTATCCGTGGTATAATAAAATACAGCCAGCAGCCTGGTTTTTGGAAGACCATATTACGGAAGGAAAAAAGGAACTTAATTTCAACGATTGGGGTAATTATTCCGATAGGAGAAAAAACAGTAAACTGAACTCTATTATTCACCAGATTGAAGATGAAGAAATGCCACTGGATTCATATGTTTTAATACATAGAGATGCTGACCTTTCAAATAAAGAAAGACAGGATTTAGTAACATATTTTAAAATACTGAAGCAAAAACTTGAATGATGAAGACCATCAAAATAAAAAATATGGTGTGCGATAGGTGCAAAAGTGTGTTGCAAAATTCATTTGAGAATGCAGGCATGGCTATTGAAAAGATTGAGCTAGGCGAAATTACCTTTAAAGACGATCGTTCCTTTCACTTTGAAAAAGCAAATGAAATTTTGATAAACAATGGCTTCGAATTTATTCACGATGAAAACGAGTTACTCATAGAGAAGGTGAAATCTAGGATATTGAAAATTCTTGATGAACAAACGGAGTTGCGCGTAAACCTTTCAGAATATTTGTCGAAAAGTTTAAACAAAGAGTATTCAATACTGAGCAAATTGTTCAGCACCCAGCAGGGATTGACCATTGAAAAATATTTTATCCGCCTGAAAATTGAAAAAGCTAAGGAGTATATTCAAATGAATAATATGAGTTTTTCAGAAATCGCATACAACCTTAATTATAAAAGTAGCAGTCATTTGGCCAATCAATTTAAGTCGGTTACGGGAATTGCAATGGGGGAATATAAAAAGCTCCCTTTTAAGCGGAATTCCCTTGACAAAATTGTGTAACTAATAACCATAATTCTCTAAAAGAATGTTCAAGACACAGCCTAATTTTACCCAACAATAGTAAAATTATACCATTATGAAACACACCTATAAAATACACGGAATGACCTGTAACGGTTGCCGCAGCCACGTTGAGAAAACCTTAAGCGAAGTCAATGGAGTTTCAAAGGCTTCCGTAGATCTAGAAAAGGCAGAAGCAGTTATAGAAATGGAAAAGCATATCCCTTTAGAAACGTTTCAAAAAGCATTGAAAGACGATGGCGGACGTTATAGTATCTCACTTCCTGGCGAAAATCCCCTCCCAGCTGCCTCAAAGAAAGAGAGTAAAAAAAGCCCCCTTCGGGGGTTTGGGGGCTCTTATTATTGCCCTATGCACTGTGAAGGCGACAAAACTTACGACAAGCCCGGCGATTGCCCTGTCTGTGGCATGGATTTAGTAGAAGAAGTAAAAGTTTCTTCTTCTTCTGCAACGCAATATACTTGCCCCATGCATCCCGAAATTGTCCGTGATGAACCCGGCTCTTGCCCCATCTGCGGAATGGACTTGGTTCCTATGGAAGCGGACGAATCTGCTGAAAACAAAACCTATAAAAAACTTCAGAAAAAATTCTGGATTTCAGTTGCATTTACGCTGCCCATTTTCTTAATAGCAATGTCTGAAATGTTACCAAACAACCCAATGTATAATTGGATGCCCTTAAAATATTGGAACTGGCTCCAACTCGGACTTTCACTGCCCGTAGTTTTTTATGCCACTTGGATGTTTTTTGAGCGCGCCTATCGTTCCATAAAAACCTGGAATCTTAATATGTTTACGCTTATTGGTATAGGCGCTGGCGTGGCGTGGCTCTTTAGTGTTTTTGGGATGCTGTTTCCAGATTTCTTCCCCGCCCAATTTAAAACCGACGCCGGTACCGTACACGTTTATTTTGAAGCGGCCACGGTTATTCTCACCTTGGTTTTAATGGGACAACTGCTTGAAGCAAGAGCTCATAGTAGAACAAACAATGCGGTTAAGGAATTACTGAAACTAGCGCCAAACCAAGCAATTCGGGTTGCTGATGGAAAAGAAGAAACAATTGCTATTGACCAAATAAAAGTAGGGGATAAACTTCGCGTAAAACCTGGTGACAAAGTTCCTGTGGATGGAAGTATTGTAGAAGGTGGAAGTTCTGTTGATGAATCCATGATTACAGGTGAACCCGTTCCCGTTACTAAAACTGAAGGGGATAAAGTGAGTTCGGGAACTATAAACGGCAAACAGACTTTTGTGATGAAAGCCGAAAAAGTGGGAAGCGATACCCTGCTATCACAAATTATCGAAATGGTAAATAAAGCCAGCCGTAGCCGTGCACCAATCCAAAAATTGGCCGATAAAATTTCGGGGTATTTTGTACCAATTGTAGTCCTTATTTCGATAATCACATTTATTGTCTGGGCGGTTTTTGGACCCGAACCAAAATATGTTTACGCTTTGGTCAATGCGATAGCCGTTTTAATTATCGCCTGTCCGTGTGCGCTTGGATTGGCAACGCCAATGTCCGTGATGGTTGGAGTAGGGAAGGGTGCACAAAATGGGGTCCTCATAAAAAATGCTGAAGCCCTCGAAACTTTGAACAAGATTGATGTGCTCATAGTGGACAAAACCGGAACCATTACCGAAGGGAAACCTTCCGTGGAAAAAATAGGCGTTTCAAAGGATTTTTCGGAAAAAGAAGTACTTCAATACATTGTTAGCCTCAATAAGTTAAGTGAACACCCATTGGCCGAAGCAACCGTAAAATATGGAAAGGAAAACAATTCAGAAGCTTTGAAAGCAACGGATTTCAATTCTGTTACAGGAAAAGGGGGTACGGGGGTTGTAAACGGAAAAAAGGTAGCACTCGGCAATGAAAAGATGATGGAGGAAGCTGGTGCGAATATTTCCGAAGAACTTAAGAAAGAAATTTCAAAAGAACAGCAAAAGGGCAAAACAGTGCCCATGCTTTCGGTGGAAGGAAAAGTGGTGGGTTACGTTGTAATCGCTGATAAAATTAAAGAAACCAGTAAAAAGGCAATTGCCGAACTACAACGAAAAGGAATTCAGGTTATAATGCTTACTGGCGATAATCACGACACAGCAAAAGCAGTGGCTTCAGAATTAAATCTCACAGATTTTAGGGCTGAAATGCTACCTCAGAACAAAATGGAAGTAGTAGAAAAATTGCAAGCACAAGGTAAAAAAGTAGCAATGGCCGGCGATGGAATAAACGATGCTCCAGCTTTGGCAAAAAGCGATGTGGGGATTGCGATGGGAACAGGAACCGATGTAGCTATAGAAAGTGCGGGAATTACTTTGGTAAAAGGCGATCTGCACGGCATTGTAAAGGCATTTACACTCAGCGAAAAAGTTATGCGAAATATTAAGCAGAATCTTTTCTTCGCCTTGATTTATAACACTGTGGGCATACCCATTGCAGCGGGAGTATTATATCCCGTTTTTGGAATATTACTGTCACCAATGATAGCCGCGTTGGCTATGAGCTTCAGCTCTGTTTCGGTTATAACTAATGCCCTGCGATTGCGCAGCGCCTCTATTGATTAGAAAACTAGAAAACTATATTTAAGATATGACTGATATAATTCAGTTTAAAAAATCTCTAGCATATGAAGAAATATATTATTTATTCAGCAATTTTAGCAGCCGGACTTTTATTGGGCTACTTGGTTTTCGGAAATGCTCCTAAAGAAAGTAACCTAGAGAAAACGCACGCCCATGAAGGCGAAACCGCTACTGAAATGTGGACTTGCTCTATGCACCCCCAGATTTTGCAACCTGAACCTGGTGATTGCCCTATCTGCGGAATGGAACTCATTCCGGTAGATGGCAATGCAGATGGCTTGAGCCTCGATCAGATAAAGCTTTCTAAAAACGCAATGGCTTTGGCCAATGTGCAAACTTCGGTTGTTGGCGGTGGGCAAGTTGGTGATGGTGTAATGATGTTATCTGGGAAAATTCAAGAAAACCAAGAAGACAACTCTGTTCAGAGCTCCTATTTTTCGGGAAGGATAGAAAAGCTAAATATAAATTTTAAAGGAGATAAAATAAATCGAGGACAACTGCTAGCGACCATCTATGCGTCTGAATTGGTTTCTGCCCAGCAAGAGCTTATCACCGCTGCTTCCCTAAAGGAATCACAGCCGAAATTGTACCAAGCGGTACGCAATAAACTAAAACTTTGGAAACTTTCAGAAAGTCAAATAAACGCCATTGAAACTTCAGGAAAGGTTAGGGAAAACTTCCCTGTTTATGCGACAGTTTCGGGTACTGTTTCAGAAAAAATGGTGAATGAAGGCGACTATGTAAAACAAGGTCAGCCACTGCTTAAAATCGCTAACTTAAGTAGCGTTTGGGCAATGTTTGATGCTTATGAAAACCAGCTTTCAAGCCTAAAATTGGGACAGGATATAAAAGTGACTACCAATGCTTATTCAAATAAAGAATTCGACGCAAAAATTTCATTTATAGAACCAACCTTGACCACAGCCACACGAACGGTTAGTGTACGGGCAGAACTAAATAACAAAGACGGCATTCTTAAACCCGGAATGTTTGTGGAAGGAAAAGTATCCGGCTCGGCTTTAAAACATGAAAACGTTTTAATAGTACCAAAAACTGCGGTCCTGTGGACTGGAAAACGATCTGTGGTTTATGTAAAAACAAACCCTGATGAACCCATTTTTGAAATGCGCGAAGTTTCTTTGGGAGCAACTACCAATGATAGCTATGAAATTTTAAGCGGTTTGCAAAACGGCGACGAAATAGTTACAAACGGAACATTTACTGTAGATGCAGCTGCACAATTACAAGGGAAAAGGTCTATGATGAACAATAAAGGTCCGTTGGAAAAACAAATGGACAAAGGAGTGGCAGCGCCCGTTGAAATGGAAATGCATTTGCCGGAAGACTTCCAAAAGGAATTTTTGACTGTTATTGATGCGTACCTTGGATTAAAGGATTCTTTTGTAAAGTCTGATCCAAAACCCGTAAAGGAAAAAGCTGAAATGATGCTTCAAAAACTGAAGTCTGTAAAAACAAAAGACTTACGAAAAATGGAAGCTGGTCATGTTTCCAAAATCAAGGATATGCTAATGGCTATTTTGGAAAATGAAAACATTGAAAATCAACGTGACCACTTTATAACCCTTTCAGAAAATATGGTGGCACTTACCCACAATATAGACAAGCTCAACGAAACACTTTATGTGGCAAAATGCCCTATGGCCAATAAAAATAGGGGAGCCGTATGGTTAAGCCTCAATACAGAAATTCATAATCCCTATTACGGCGACGCTATGTTAAGCTGTGGAAGTGTAATTGATACTTTAAAAAAATAAGTTATGCTGAATAAGAGTATCAAATTTCTAATTGAGAATAAGTTAGTAGCCATACTACTGTTGGTTTTTTTTATAGGCTGGGGGACAGTAAATGCACCTTTTAATTGGGATACTGGTTTTCTGCCAAGAGATCCTGTAGCTGTTGATGCTATACCTGATATTGGTGAGAATCAGCAGATAGTTTTCACTAAATGGGATGGAAGGTCTCCTCAGAATATTGAAGATCAGATTACCTATCCTATGACGACCGCCCTCTTGGGAATTCCGGGGGTAAAAACCATCCGAAGTTCTTCCATGTTTGGATTTTCAAGTATCTATATCATTTTTGAGGAAAACGTTGAATTTTACTGGAGCCGAAGCCGTATTCTTGAAAAGCTTAATTCTCTTCCTGCCGGTTTGCTTCCAGAGGGCGTTAGCCCTACATTGGGGCCAGATGCAACAGGCTTGGGGCAAATTTTTTGGTACACCTTGGAAGGTCGCGACAAAGACGGAAACGTAACAGGAGGCTGGGATCTACAAGAATTGCGAAGTATTCAGGATTACTATGTAAAATATGCGCTTTCAGGGGCTAGTGGAGTTTCCGAAGTAGCTTCTGTTGGTGGCTACGTTAAGGAATATCAAATAGATGTAAATCCTGAACTCATGCGTCAGTACAAGGTGAGCCTTAACCAAATTGTGAAAGCTGTAAAACAGAGCAATCGCGATATGGGCGCACAGACCTTGGAAATAAACCAAGCGGAGTATTTGGTAAGGGGACTGGGATACGTTAAATCCATCGGTGATATTGAGAATGCGGTGGTAACTTCAGAAAATTACACTTCTATTCGCATAAAAGATATAGCAAAAGTTTCCTTAGGCCCAGCGGCCAGAAGAGGGATCCTTGATAAAGAAGGAGCCGAGATTGCTGGTGGAGTAGTGGTTGCACGTTACGGTGCCAACCCAATGAAGGTAATAACCAATGTTAAGGAAAAAATAAATGAAATAAGTGCCGGTCTGCCTTCCAAAAAGTTAAGCGATGGCCGAGTTTCCCAGATTACCATAGTTCCTTTCTACGATCGCACCGAACTTATAAAAGAAACTTTGGGTACGCTGGATGAAGCTTTAAGCATGGAAATACTTATTACCATCTTGGTAATATTGGTGATGGTATTCAATTTAAGAGCTTCTATTTTAATTTCAGGATTGTTGCCCGTTGCGGTGCTTATGGTCTTTATTGCCATGAAATTTTTTAATGTGGACGCCAATATTGTGGCGCTGTCCGGTATAGCAATCGCTATTGAGACCATGGTGGATATGGGGGTGATTCTGACGGAAAACATTATCAGGCATATGGATGAAGACGATGGCTCCATGCCTATAAACGAACTGGTGTACAACGCCACGGCCGAAGTTTCCGGAGCAATTGTAACTGCCGTTCTTACCACTATTATCAGTTTTATTCCAGTATTTACCATGATAGGTGCCGAAGGTAAATTATTCCGCCCTTTGGCATTTACCAAGACCATGGCATTGACGGCTGCATTACTGATTTCCCTGTTTTTGATTCCACCATTTGCGGCGTTTTTATTCAAAAAGAGAAGGGTGAAAAAAGCGGTCTCCTTTACCTTCAAGATAGCACTTATAATTATAGGTATCATTGGACTTTTCTATGGCTATTTCCTTGGAATTGTTATATTGGGATTTGGTATAACGGGTATTCTTTCACTCAAAGAAAAACTATCAAAAAAACAGGTCAATGTTATAAATATTGTGATTTCCGTATTCGCGATAGTTTTCTTTTTAGCAGAATACTGGAGGCCGCTGGGGCTTGACAGAAACATTTTTTGGAACATAATTTTTGTCAGCCTGGTTGCTTTTGGGCTTTTGGGTGTATTCTATCTTTTCAGTATTTATTACACTCGAATCCTTCGTTGGGCTTTGCGGAATAAACTATTGTTTTTATCTATTCCTACCTGTATTGTCATTCTCGGGTTTCTTATTATGAAAAACACTGGAAAGGAATTTATGCCTGCGTTAAATGAAGGATCCTTCCTGTTAATGCCCACATCTTTGCCGCACGCTGGGGTGGAGGAGAACAAGCGGATATTGCAGCAGCTCGATATGGCGGTAGCCAGTATTCCGGAGGTTGAAACAGTGGTGGGTAAAGCTGGTAGAACCGAATCTGCGTTAGATCCTGCACCATTGTCTATGTTTGAAAATATGATTCAGTACAAATCTGAATATATGCATAATGAAAAAGGCGAACGCCAACGCTATAAGGTTAATGATGATGGATTTTTTGAACTAAAAGATGGGAAATTGGTCGCAAACCCAAATACGGAAGTGAGCAATGGAGAAATATATAAATCTTCAGAGATTAAAAGCCCAATAGGAATAACGCGTGATAATTTGATTGCCGATGAAAACGGTGAATATTACCGAAACTGGCGTCCAGGAATAAATTCTGCAGACGATATATGGAACAAAATTATAACCGCCACAAAATTCCCAGGTATCACTTCCGCGCCAAAATTACAGCCAATCCAAACACGGCTTATTATGCTTCAAACCGGAATGCGGGCACCAATGGGAATAAAAGTGAAAGGTCAGAATTTGAACCAAATTGAAGCTTTTGGAATACAATTGGAGTCTATTTTAAAACAGGCGGAAGGTGTAAAAAAGGAAGCCGTTTTTGCCGACAGGATTGTGGGCAAGCCTTATTTATTGTTGGATATTGATAGGGAAAAAATTGCACGCTATGGGGTTTCCATAGAAGAGGTCCAAAATGTACTTGATGTTGCAGTTGGTGGCAAGATGCTTACACAAACCGTTGAAGGAAGGGAGCGTTATGGGGTTCGCGTGCGATATCCAAGGGAGCTCCGGTCAAACTCTGAAGATCTGAAAAATATTTATGTTCCTGTGGAAAAAGGAATTCCGGTTCCGCTCGGCGAACTTGTAAATGTTCGCTATGAGCAAGGCCCGCAAGTAATTAAAAGTGAAGACACTTTTTTGATTGGTTATGTTCTTTTTGATAAATTGGATAGTTACGCTGAGGTTGATGTGGTTGAAAACGCACAAAAAGTCATCCAAAGTAAAATTGATTCTGGTGAGCTTATTGTTCCAAAAGGAATTACCTATCGGTTTACGGGAACTTATGAAAACCAGCTTCGGGCAGAAAAAACATTGTCAATTGTAGTTCCGTTGGCGCTGTTTATTATTTTCATGATTCTTTATTTTCAGTTTCGTTCCGTAAGTACTTCTTTAATGGTATTTAGTGGAATTGCGGTAGCCTTTGCGGGTGGATTCCTGATGATTTGGTTTTACGGCCAAGATTGGTTTTTAAACTTCAACTTTTTGGGCCATAACTTAAGGCAACTTTTTCAAATACATCCCATTAATCTTAGTGTAGCGGTTTGGGTAGGTTTTATTGCGCTTTTCGGAATTGCTACGGACGATGGAGTGGTTATGGCAACCTATTTAACGCAAACTTTTGATAAAAATAGTCCTGAAAACACAGAAGAAATTAGAAACTCCATTGTGGAAGCGGGCAAAAAAAGAATACGACCCTGCCTAATGACAACCGCCACTACCATTCTCGCTTTACTGCCCATACTCACATCCACAGGACGCGGAAGCGATATTATGATACCGATGGCCATCCCTAGTTTTGGGGGAATGCTTATTGCCCTGATCACACTTTTCGTAGTTCCCGTTTTGTTTAGCTGGAGGAAGGAAGGAGCGCTCAAAAAAAAATAAATATAATTTGAAAACACTATAGATGAAAACTTCAAAAAATACTTTAAACAGTAAGATAGCGTCTCTCTTTCTTCTTTTTTGTTTGTTGGATTTTCATTCCGCAGAAAGTCAGACACTTCAAAATTATATTGAAGAAGCACAGTCCAATAACCCTAAGATAAGTTCATTTGAGTTGCGCTATAAAATTTCTTCTGAAAAGGCAGAAGAGACAAATACGTTTCCCGATACAGAGTTGGCTGCGGGTTATTTCGTCAGTGAGCCAGAAACGAGAACGGGTCCCCAAAAAGCCAAACTTTCGGTGAAACAAATGTTTCCTTGGTTTGGAACCATTACCGCACGTGAAAAATACGCAAGTTCGCTTTCTGAAACGGATTTGGTGGAGCTGACAATTGCAAAAAAGAAACTGGCAATGGCCGTGGCGCAATCGTATTACCGACTTTATGCACTTAAGGAAAAAGAGGATATTTTGGCAAAAAATATAGAGCTTCTCAATACGTATGAACGGATGGCACTTACCTCTGTTGAGATTGGAAAAGCATCTGCGGTTTCGGTGCTAAGGCTTCAGATTCGTCAGAATGAATTGGTGCAAAAGAAACTTGTTTTGCAACAGGATTATTTGGCAGAGAATGTCACTTTCAACAAATTATTAAACCGAGATGAAATTTCAGATATTACCTTAATTGACACGCTTACAATTCCCTCGGAAGAAATGATAGAGGACTTTTCTTCGTTGCAAATTCATCCTGAACTTTTAAAGTATGACAAATTGTACGAATCCATTTCACAGTCAGAGCATTTAAATTTAAAGGAAGCAGCGCCTATGTTTGGGTTGGGCTTAGATTATATTGCGGTTGCTGAAAGGCCAGATATGAATTTCAGTGATAACGGTAAAGATATTTTAATGCCAATGGTTTCTATTTCGATTCCTATTTTCAACAATAAATATAAATCCGTTTCCCGCCAAAACACCTTGAAACAGGAAGAGTTATTAGCGCAGAAACAGGACAGGCAAAATAATTTAATGACACAATTGCAAACAGCCGTTAGAAACAGAAATGCGGCTAGGATAAGCTATGAAACCCAATTGAAGAATTTAGGGCAGGCAAAAAATGCGGAGGAAATCCTAATAAAAAGTTATGAAACGGGTACCATTGATTTTAACGATGTTTTGGATGTGCAGGAACTACAGTTGAAATTTGAAACGGAACTGATTGATTCGATTAAAATGTATTTTGAACAAGCCACAATAATTAATTATTTTATAAATTAATCGCTTTAATAATTTTATGAAAAACCTATACTGTCTATTTTTTTTACTTCCGCTCTGCGTTTTTTCACAGGAAAAAATAACGGGGCATATTACTGAAAAAATTAATAAGGAAGAAGTTCCGTTGAGTGGTGCAAATGTTTATTGGCTGAACACCCAAGTGGGAACGGTAACCGATTTTGACGGTAATTTTGAAATTTCCTATAAGCCCGAATACAAAAAATTGATCATCAGTTTTGTGGGTTATAAAACCGATACTATTTCGGTGAATTCGCCTAAAAGAATAACACGTTCTTTAACTTCTACGGCCAATCTTGATGAGGTTACAGTTAATATGAGACAGAAAGCAAGCTCACGTTCTTTTTTGCAATCGCAGAATGTTTTAAACGTAAGTAGTGGCGAATTGCTGAAAGCAGCTTGCTGTAATCTTGCGGAAAGCTTTGAAACCAATCCGTCAATTGATGTGAATTTTGCCGATGCTATTTCTGGAACACGACAAATAAAAATGCTTGGTTTAACTAGTCCTTATATTTTGATTACTACTGAAAATGTACCGAGCATTCGCGGGGCATCACAGGCATACGGTCTGAGTTTTATTCCCGGAACTTGGGTGGAAAGCATTCAAATTAGCAAAGGAGCTGGAAGCGTGGTTAATGGTTATGAAAGTATTGCTGGACAAATAAACGCCGAGCTTCAAAAACCGATGATGGACAATAAGCTTTTTGTAAACGCTTATGGCTCTGGAAATGGGCGATTTGAGCTAAACACCCATTTAAACACCAAAGTTAGCGAGCGTTGGAGCACTGGTTTGTACATCCATGGCAATATGCGTGAAACAGAGTTTGACAAGAATAACGATTCTTTTTTAGATGCTCCATTGATGCAGCAAATAAACATGATGAACCGCTGGCAATATACAGACACTGAAAATGGCTATGTAGGTTTTTTTAATGTTAGATATCTGAACGATGAAAAGCAAACAGGCCAAACATTCTTTAATCCAGATAAAGACCGTGGAACTACAAACGCTTGGGGAAGCGAGATAAAAACCCAACGCCTTGATGTTTCTGGAAAATTTGGGTTTGTTAACCCAGAAATTCCTTGGCGTACCGGTGGATTACAACTTGCTTACAGCCATCACAACCAAGAATCTTATTTTGGATTGAATGATTACAACATTCAGCATAATAGTCTGTATGCTAATTTGCTTTATAATTCAATAATCAGCGATTCACGGCACAAGATTAAAACGGGTCTTAGCGCCACTTATGACGGTTATGACGAATTGGTTTTGTCTGAAAATTTTAGCAGGGTTGAAAATTCCATTGGAGCATTTTTTGAATATAATTTTGATAATTTGGGTGATTTGAATTTTAGTGCTGGAATTCGCGCCGATGTTCACAACACCTTGGGAACTTTCTTAACACCACGCTTTCATCTTCGTTATTCGCCCTGGGACAAATCTGCGTTTAGAATTTCAGCAGGAAGAGGGAAACGAAGTGCGAATATTTTTGCTGAAAACCAAAGCCTATTTGCTTCTTCGCGAAACTTGAATATTTTTGGTAGTGGTGGAAAAATTTATGGACTGGATCCTGAAATAGCTTGGAATTATGGTATTTCATTTATGCAGGGCTTTAATATCTTCAGCAGAAAAGCAGATATTACAGTTGATTTTTACAGAACTGATTTTGTAAACCAAATAGTGGTAGATTGGGAAAATCCCCAACAAATAAATTTTTATAATTTGGAGGGCGAAAGTTTTTCAAACAATTTTCAGGCGGAATTCAATTATAATCCCTTTGCGCATTTTGATATGCGATTGGCCTACAAATTTTATAATGTTGAAACCACTTATTTAAGCGGAAAAAAGCAAACACCGTTAACGCCGAATCACCGGCTTTTTGCAAATGCTTCCTATGAAACACATCAAACGGCAAAAGGAGGAAACTGGAAATTTGACGCCACTTTCAATTATGTGGGGGAGCAGCGTTTTGCTTCTTCGGAAGGCTATTTGAATACCATTGGCCTTTCAGAATTTTCACCTTCCGTTTCCACTTTAAATGCACAGATTACAAAAGTTTTTTCACCTAATTTTGAAATCTATGTGGGTGGGGAAAATATAACAAATGTGAAACAGCAAAATCCAATAGTAGGAAGCGATAATCCTTTTGGAACAACTTTTGACACAACCTATGTTTACGGCCCCATTTTTGGAAGTTCGTATTACGCAGGTTTACGATACAGAATTAATTAATTTAAAAAATAAACTTTAAACCGAAATTTATGAAAAGTATAATTGCAATTCTAGGAATATTTTTGATCGGAGCTACTGGTTTCGCCCAGAATAAAAATGCTAAAGCTTCTATAAAAGTTGATGGGGTTTGTGCGATGTGTAAAGAGCGTATTGAAAAAGCGTCAATTCATGCCAAAGGTGTAAAAATGGCAACTTGGGATGTCAACACCCACCAATTGGATTTGATATACAATGAAGGTAAAACCGATTTAACAAAAATCCAGCAAAGTATTGCTGATAGCGGCCATGACACACAAGATATTAAAGCTAAAGATGAAGTATATGAAATTATAGATCCTTGCTGTAAATATCGCGATCAGCAGGTAATTGATGATCATAAAGATGATTGATTTTTCAGTAGAGAAAGCTATTGTTAAACTTTAGCTAACGAGGGAATAATTTAACAGCGACACTTTATACCTTTATATTGTTAATTAAAAAAAATAATTGTTATGCCACAACAACAGCAAAACAAAAAGCCGCAACCTGCAAAAGGCCCTCAAGCCAAAAAACAGGATAACAAAAAGGCATCGCCAACTGCTCCTAAGAAGAAGTAGTTTTTGGCCGGCTTGTTTGATAAGCCCAGAGAACCATTCAAGTTTCAAATTTGGATGGTTTTTTTATTTGAGAATTTTGAAGTTTGTCCTATTAAGGGATAAATCATTTTTTTATTTTTACTGACTAAATCAAAATTATAATGAAGCAAATTTTAGGAATAGGCTCAAGAATAGATCATCCAAAGCACGGAAAGGGCGTAGTTACAAATGTTACGGCAAAAATGTATTGGGTAACCTTTATCGAAAACGGGCTGGAAACAATAGGTACCGATGATGATTTTGAAATCATTGAAGCCGCCGAAGATGAGGTTGACACAGTAAGTTTTTACGAAGTTGAAAAAAGCCTTCGAGATATTCTTAAAAAATGGAATGGTTTCAGTGAGATTGTCCCAATAGCAGATAAATGGAAAGGCGGAAATATGGTTTTGCAACCTGCAGATAAGAATTTGGCTTCAAAAGAAATTCCTATTGATACTTTTTTCCATAAAATAGTAATGTTGCGGGATAGACTTCGGGTGATGGAACAAAAAATAAACGCTAGCAAAGAACTGGCCGAGCAAGATAAAATAGATCTTCAGCAATACATAACGCGCTGCTATGGTAGTTTAACTACTTTCAATGTTCTTTTTAAAAGCAATTCACAACAATTTAAAGGAGAAAGTACCTCAAAGTGATTTTTGATTACTTAACTTTTTTTACAGTAGCTATTAATTAATTTTTTAATATTCTAGACTACTTTTATTAAAGTACATTAAGATCTTCATAAGAAATTTCTTTCTTCTGAGTAACCTTCAAAATGCTCTAAAACGGCATTATTTGTGAAGTTGGGAGAATTGTTCATAAACTGTTTGAATTTTTTTTAAAGTTTTTCACAAACATATTTTGCTAACCCCTGTGAAAGCATCCCTCTGAAAACATAAGAAAATCAAGGCTTTGCGAATTTTAAAAGTAAATTTTCCGTCAAAAGGGAAATTTTAAAATAACTTTTTGATAAAATTTTCATAATCTACTTTCATTAAAAGTTGGAATTGTAAGATTTTATTGGCACTTTTGGAGTGCTAATTCAAACAAACAAAAAAATGAAAACAAAGTTTAGTGGAATTTTAACACTTTTGTTAGTGTTGATTGTGCAGCTCGCTTTTGCACAGGAAAAAACGATTTCCGGAACGGTGTCCGATGACACAGGTTTACCGCTTCCAGGAGTTAACATAATTATAAAAGG
>JAGQYZ010000217.1 GCA_020435865.1 Aequorivita sp.
AACGCTCCATTTGGTTATAAAAATCGTCCAAATAGGGGTTGTCTTCCACATCTTCATAATGGGCTTGCCATTTGTAATGTTTTGCCAATAAACGCGTAAGGGTGGTTTTTCCGGAACCTATGTTTCCTGCAATTGCAACGTGCATAGTTATTCTTTAGTTGGTATGGTTAGTTTAAAAGTGTGCAAAATTTCGCCGTCATAAATATACAGGAAATCATTGGTAAGCTGCAAATCTTTAATGGTTATTTCGGTTAAAGACAGCTTCACGGTTTCGTGTGAAATGGCATCATTTCGCTTTGCGAAATCGGGAATGTAGTATAATGAATTTTCCTTTAAAGCCACCAAATTTTCATTCTGTTGAATAATTTTTTCGTAGCCTTCCGAGGGTACTTCATTCAAAATGCTTCCATAAATATTAAAGGCGCGCAGTTTCCTTTCGGTTAAAGTGAAACAATAATTAAAATTGCTGGCCTGCGAAATTAATTTCCCCGGAAAAGGTTGCGAAACCACAGTTTGCAATTTTGATCCGTAATTATAAAGTTCCAGTTGTTGCGTGTCAACATTAAAAAGCCACAAACTATTGCTTCCCGCATTGGTTGCGGTACTCACATTGAGGAAATTGGGCAAATTGTTGAAATTGATACGTTGAATTTCACTCAGTTTATTATCCAAAAAAACAACTGTGTTTGTGTCCTGAAAAAATACAACCACTTTCAACGGATTTAGAATATCTACTGAAGTTATCCGCCCCAATTGCAGATCGTTGAAAAGAAAATTACCGTCGGGTCCTTGCTTGTTGATAACCCTATTTTTTATGAAATAGCTGTTTTTGTAATTGTCAAAACCAATAAATGTATCAACCTTTAATGGGCTTTTTGAAATCTCTTTCAGGCTTTGCCCAAAGGAAACTTGAAAACAAACATGAAAGAGGATATAAAAGATACAATGATATTTCATAAGGAGTGAAAGTTACAAAAAGCATACAATATTTCTCATTCCTTGAAACTTTTAAAAAAAATTGTCGTCTTTTGTTTAACAATAAAACCATTTTTATGAAATCAAAAGACTTTTACTTATTCATTATTGCGATTGGTATTTTCTTTTCTGCATTTTCGCAACAGTTTCAAGGAATTGCAACCTATAAAACAGACCGAAAGATAGACTTGAAAATGGACAGTACAAGTGTAAATGCAGAAATGCAACAACAGATACAGGCACAGCTCCGCAAACAGTTTCAAAAAGAATATACGCTTTCTTTTAATACATCCGAATCAGTTTATAAAGAAGAAGAATCATTGGCTGCACCTTCACCCGCAACCACAGGAGGAATTAATATTGTAATAAGTGGAAACTCTGATATTTTATATAGAAACATTAAAACACAAGAATACAGTAATCAAACCGAAATTATGGGGAAGGTTTTTTTAATTAAGGATTCCTTGACAAAAAAGGACTGGAAACTTGAAAAAGAAACAAAAAATATTGGAGAATATACCTGTTTTAAGGCAACACTTACGGAAGAAGTTACCGAACAAACTTTTAACTCTAACCATGATGACTTGGAAAAAGTTACCAAAAAAAGGGTTACCACAGCTTGGTATACGCCACAAATTCCAGTGAGTAATGGGCCAGGAGAATATTGGGGATTACCCGGATTGATTTTGGAAATAAACGATGGTGAACAATCTATATTATGCTCAAAGATTGTATTGAACCCTACCAAAATTAGTATAGAAGCTCCAGACAAAGGGAAAGTAGTTACTCAGGAAGAGTTTGATGCTATTAAGGAAAAAAAGAATCAAGAATTGATGGAGAACCTGGAAGATAACCACAGCAAAAAAGACGGCAATTCATTTAGAATTAAAATTGGAGGATAATTTTATAAGAAACAAAAGATTTGTAAATTTCATTAAAACTATTAATCAATAAAATAGTCGAATACAGCATAATGTTCATTATGATACAAATAACTGTCTTTAATACTAAAATTATGAAATTATTTAACTTTCTAATAATCTTTACTTTAGCTTTTTCAGCTCAAACCCAAAATATCAGCGGCCAAGCCTATTATGAATCTAAAACTACCGTAGATATGGATGCCCTGGGCGGGGGCCGTGACATGAGCGAGGAGATGAAAAAAACAGTCGCACAAATGATGAAAAGCGCATTGGAAAAAACATACATCCTCACGTTTAATAAAGACGAATCCATATATAAAGAACAGGAAAAACTGGATGCAGCACCTATGAACCCCGGTTTTAAAATGATGATGAACAGCTACACACCTGGCGCACAATATAAAAACCTAAAAACGGGGCGAATTGTTGAGGAGAATGAATTCTTCGGAAAACAATTTTTAGTGACAGATTCTATACACACTTTGGATTGGCAAATAACCAAGGAATCAAAGACAATTGGTCAATACATTGCCTTTAAAGCAACTGCTATAAAAAAAGTGGATCCCAATGATTATAGCATGGCACGTCCTAAAAAGAAGGATGAAAAAGAAAACGCGGAAGCAAAAAAAGATACGACCCAACCGCAAGACCCAATGGATATGATTGAAATTCCAAAGGAAATTGAAGTTACGGCTTGGTTTACGCCGCAAATTCCAGTTAGCAACGGACCAGGTGAATATGCAGG
>JAGQYZ010000218.1 GCA_020435865.1 Aequorivita sp.
AACGAAAAAAATGAAGAAATAAAAAAAACAAACAAAAAAACAAAAAAAACAAAACAACGGAAACAAACAAACAAAAAAAAAAATCAAAAAAAAAAAAATAGATTATGGGAATGAATAAAAACACCGTGCTTGCCTGGGCCACCTTTATTATGATAGTTGTGGGGGTGGTACTCATTGGGATGGGCGCCTTCCGCTATGATGATGTTGCAGGATGGGGATTTGCTGCCGTAGGTATTGGCTTCTTCGCCATTGCTTGGGTTTTTAACGCTCTAAAGGGAAGGGTGTAAAATACCAATATTGCCAACTAAAAATTTTCTTCAAACAAACTAATTAACTCTTGAAATGTCCGACGATAAAAAAGTAATTTTTTCAATGTCTGGGTTGACCAAAACCTATCAAAATGCTCAGACACCAGTTCTTAAAAATATATATTTAAGCTTCTTTTACGGTGCCAAAATTGGAATTCTTGGCCTTAACGGAAGTGGTAAATCCACTTTGCTTCGAATTATTGCAGGCGAAGAAAAAAACTACCAAGGTGATGTAGTTTTCGCACCCGGTTATACTGTTGGCTATCTTGAACAGGAACCAAAACTGGATGAATCTAAAACAGTTATAGAAGTTGTTAAGGAAGGCGTTCAAGAGGTTGTTGATGTTCTTGATGAATACAATAAAATCAACGATATGTTCGGCTTGCCGGAGGTTTATGAAAATCCAGCAAAAATGGACGAATTGATGGAAAAGCAAGCAAAACTTCAAGATAAAATTGATGCCACAAACGCCTGGGAACTTGACACCAAACTTGAAATAGCAATGGATGCTTTGCGCACGCCTGAACCAGATAAACTTATCAGCGTTCTTTCCGGTGGTGAAAAAAGAAGGGTTGCGCTTTGCAGATTGCTTCTTAAAGAACCGGATGTACTTTTACTTGATGAGCCAACGAACCATTTAGATGCAGAAAGCGTGCATTGGTTGGAACACCATCTTTCGGAATACAAAGGAACCGTAATTGCAGTGACTCACGATAGATATTTTCTTGACAACGTTGCGGGATGGGTTTTGGAATTAGACAGGGGGGAAGGTATTCCTTGGAAAGGAAATTATTCTTCTTGGTTAGATCAAAAATCGAAGCGATTGGCACTAGAGCAAAAAACTGCTGGTAAGCGACAAAAAACTTTGGAACGTGAGTTGGAATGGGTTCGTCAAGGAGCTAAAGGTCGCCAAACAAAACAAAAGGCACGTTTGCAGAATTACGACAAACTATTGAGCCAAGACCAAAAGCAACTGGACGAAAAGCTGGAAATATACATCCCGAACGGACCGCGTTTGGGAACCAATGTTATTGAAGCTAAAGGAGTTGCAAAGGCTTTTGGCGATAAATTGCTTTACGAAGATTTAAATTTTAAACTTCCGCAAGCGGGAATTGTTGGAATTATTGGTCCGAATGGTGCTGGTAAAACCACCATTTTTAAAATGATTATGGGCGAAGAAACGCCTGATAAAGGTACGTTTGAAGTGGGTGAAACCGCGAAGATTGCTTATGTTGATCAAGCACATTCAAATATAAACCCAGACAAAACTATTTGGGAAAACTTCAGTGACAGCCAGGAATTGATTATGATGGGTGGTCGTCAAGTTAACTCGAGGGCTTATTTGAGTCGTTTCAATTTTAGCGGAAGCGAACAGAACAAAAAAGTTTCTATGCTTTCCGGAGGGGAACGAAACCGCTTGCATTTGGCAATGACTTTAAAGGAAGAAGGAAACGTGCTTTTGCTGGATGAGCCAACGAATGATTTGGACGTAAACACGCTTCGTGCTCTGGAAGAAGGTTTGGAAAATTTTGCCGGGTGTGCAGTGGTCATAAGTCACGACCGTTGGTTTTTGGACAGAATCTGTACGCATATTCTTTCTTTCGAAGGAAATAGTGAAGTGTATTACTTTGAAGGCGGTTTCAGTGATTACGAAGAAAATAAAAAGAAGCGTTTGGGTGGCGATTTGATGCCGAAACGAATCAAGTACAAAAAATTGATAAGATAGTTTATGTGGAAAAATATATTGATGCTTTTATTGGTAATAATCTTTTATTCTTGTGGAAGTAAGAAAAATGTGATTGATGCTTCAAAAGAAGTTGTAAATGTAAAGGATGCAAATATTGCCTACGAAAGCTTGGGAAATGATGTTGCAGACATAAAGCTTTATTTAAAAAAGAATGGAGCCTTTCAGTTATACTTTAAAACCCTAGAAGCGCCGGTAGGGCAGGAAGATCCAGTAAAATTGGTTTATAAAGGAAATTATACTTCAAGTGAAAATGACGGTTGGAAAACATTAACTTTTACTCATCCAGATTTTATAGCAAATGGAGTTTTTGATTCAAGGAAGGATCAAGGTATTCAAATTATTAGTGATAAAATTGTTAAAATAAATACTTACAAAAACACCTTTTCAATTTGGGGTTTGGTTTGTGAAAAGCAATAAAATTAAGTATTAAATAAAAAACCCGATTCAGTTCTTGAATCGGGTTTTTTATTTCTAAATTTTCGTTTTATCAATTAATAACAACTTTCTTCGTAACAGATTGCTTTCCACTATTCACTTTCACTAAATAAATTCCCGCTGCAAGTCCCTCAGTCCTCACCTTTATGTTTTTGTTTGAGTCAAAATTTCCGTTGAACAATTCCTTTATCTTTTTTCCAGAAATATCATAAAGCTGAACCGTTCCTTCCGAAGAAAGATTTTGTGAAATTGTAAATTCCGAAGTTGCAGGGTTGGGGTATATTTTAATTGAATTTGAAGCCAATTCATTTTCACCAACACCCAAAATATCACTAATATCGTAACTATACATTCCCCTTCCAAAAGTTCCCGCATAAAGTGTTTTGGTAGGTTCATGGAATTTTAAATCCATCACAACCGTTAGCGGTAGATTGTTTCCTAAAATAGTCCAACTGGCCCCATCATCTTTAGAATACCAAACGTTTAAATCGGTTGCAACAAAAAGTATATTTTCCGCAGGATATGTAATGATGTCGTTCACGGGAATATTCGGAAGATTAGATGAAATATCTGTCCAGTTCTGCCCGCCATCCGTAGTTTTAAAAACGCGTGGCGTATAATCCAAATACTTAAAACCGGAAACAGTTACATAGGCAATCATATCATCATTTGGAATCATAGCGATAGAAGTAATATATTGATCGGGAAGGCCAGCGCTTACATCCGTCCAGGTTGTTCCACCATTGAAGGTTACGTTTACGTTTCCGTCGTCACTTCCTGTATAAATAACATCTAGATTATTGTAAGATGCGGCAATAGCGGTAAGTGTTCCAAAAGCCAAAGAACCACTAGGATGCAATCCATCGGTCAAATCTGGGCTAATCGCCGTCCAAGAAATCGCTCTGGTTGAGGTGTATAGTTTATTGCTTCCATAAAACATCATTTCGGGATTAAATGGTGAAAGAATAACCGGAGCATTCCAATTTACACGATCACTTCCACTTATACCGTTAGTTCCATTTTGAAAAGAATTTCCTCCATTAGTAGATCGACGTAAATTTCCATATTGCGATTCTGCATAAACAAAATTGTTGTCAATTGGATCTACATTTACGTGGAAACCATCACCGCCAATAATTGAGTTCCAATCATTAGTGTTGCCTGTAAGTGTGCGTATCGTATTATTATCTTGGGTTCCACCATAAAGCCTTTCGGGATGTTGATAATCAACTTCTATATTGTAAAATTGGGTAACAGGAAGGTTTTCAAAATGCGTCCAACTAGTTCCTCCATTTTCAGAAATATAGGCTCCGCCATCGTTTCCAGCAAGCATAAAATTACTGTTTGTGTGTGAAAAATCCAGTGTGTGATGATCTACGTGCATTCCGTTTAAAGTATTCCATGAGGAGCCGCTATTTGTAGATTTTGCAATATCAAAACCTACAATGTATACTTCAGATGAATTGGTAGGATTAACGCGAACGTTTCCAAAATACCAACCAAAATTGGCATCTATGCCACTTAATGCTCCCGCAGGTGTTACAAGTGTCCAATTATCGCCATTATCGGTTGATTTATATAATCCATTGAACTCGTTTGTAATTTCATTAGTAGTAAATCTTGCATATACTGTGGAAGGATCTGATTCTGAAACTGCAATTCCTATTCTTCCAGTTTGCGCATTAGGAGCGGGCAGACCGTTGGCTGTGCCAAGTTCAGTCCAAGTTGTTCCGCCGTCAGTGGAACGATGTATTGCAGAGGTAACTCCACCATAATCGCGCTGCCATGGTTTACGTGTGCGCTCCCACATGGCGGCATAAATAATATTTGTATTTGCTACATTCATCGCAACATCAATCCCAGCGGTTGAATCAGTTACAAATAATACCTGTTCCCAATTTGTTCCCCCATTAGTAGTTCTATAAATTCCCCGTTCAACATTCTTACCATACAGTTGTCCAGTTGCAGCAACAAAAACACGATCTGGATTTGTGGGGTCGACTACAATACGGCCAATATGATTGCTTTCTGGTAAACCAACGTTTGTCCATGTATCACCCGCATCGTCGCTTCTATATATACCATCACCAAAATAAGCGCCATCTGTAGCGCTTCCATTTGCTTCGCCCGTTCCTGCATAAATTCGTTGTGGATTTGATGGTGCAATAGCAATATCGCCAATGGAAAGCTTGGCTTCTTGGTCAAAAACTGGAGTCCAATTAGCGCCTCTATCATAACTTCTGAAAATTCCGCCAGTGGCAGTTGCCAAATAAAGATGGTCATCGTTATCGGGAGCTATTGCTGCATCGGTAATTCGCCCACCAGTATTCAACGGTCCCACAAAAGCCCATTCTCCAGCGGCTTCTGGTGATCTGTTGGCGAGAATTTGTTTGGATTGGGCAATTGCTTCTTTGTAGGCTTCTTTGTTGATATAATTGTTGGGATAAGCGCGTTGATTGTACATCCACTCGGCGGGATATTCCATCTTTCCAGTTTCTTTTTCTTTGGAGTTATTTTTACAACTTGAAGCAAAAAATGCAGAAAAGACTATTAAGAAAAAAATAGATTTAAAGTTTGGTTTGTAGTTTTTCATCATATATGTTTAATAAATTTGAGAAATTATTTTTCTGGATACCAATCCAATTGTGTGATCTTAATATCTGGATTACTTGCTTCAACCAGAGATTTGAATTTAGTAACATCACTCAATCCCTCCTTACCACGATAATGATAGGGATAGACAGTTTTTGGTTTGAAAGCCAAGACGGCTTCAGCAGCTTTTTCGACAGTCATTGTATAAGGTAAATTCATACAAACAAAAGCGACATCAATATCTTTAAGGTTACGCATTTCAGGGATATCTTCCGTATCACCTGAAATATAGACACGCTTTCCATTTTTTTCTAACACATATCCATTTCCACGACCTTTGGTATGATATTGCAGTGCTTCTTTGCGTAGATTGTACATTGGAATTGCCTCAATTGTCTTTTCGAAATCGTTTATCAAATCACCATTATTAACCACAGTTGTCTTGTTTTGAAGACTTTCGGGCAATTTATCAAATACAGCTTTGGGCGCAAACAATAATGTCTTTTCAGCCGTAATGGCTTCCAAAGCAGGAATATCCATGTGATCACCGTGGATGTCTGTAACCAAAACCATATCTGGCTCTGTATAGTCAGAAAATGCTTCTTTTCCACCTACGGGATCTACATAAATTATGGTTCCACCCCAATTTAGAACCATACTGGCATGTTCTATAGGATTTATGGTAAAGTGTTTCTTTTCTCTAGCATCCTCGTATTCTTTTTCTTGTTTTGGTGGTTCTAGGGTGGATTCTGGTTTACCGGCTTCTTTATTGTTTTTACAACCACTTATAACAAGTGTAAGGAAGAGGATATAGAAAATATTTTTCATAATTTTTATTTTTTATGAATATACCAAAAAGAGGAACAGCCACGATTTATTTTGCAATACTTTAAGAATTATAGATTTTACATCTTACCGTCTATAAATTCAATCGTTTCTTTTTCAATTTTAATTGTAGCTTCATAGATCTTCTTGGCTTTTTTAATAATATCGTCAGCAAATTTCCGGTCTTTTATATCCTTGGCATTAATACGAACGTTGAAATAGGCTCCTATTACTGCAGTTCTGGCACATAGAACTCCAACTGC
>JAGQYZ010000219.1 GCA_020435865.1 Aequorivita sp.
TTCGGAATAAAAATTTCCTGTTGTTTGCAGTGCTTTTTGCAGTTTCCGTTGCGCTCACTATACAAACGCACAACTATCATAATAATAAGTTTATAAGCTCTGCCAATTATATTACTGGTGGAATCTATACGTTTAGAAATAACATTGCCAACTATTTTTCACTTGGGAAAGAAAACAAAGCGCTGCTTCAAGAAAATTTAATGCTTCGGAAAAAACTGGACCAATATAAAGAGACAGTAACATTTAAAAAATTGGACAGCACCGTTATTCCAAACAAATACGACTATTTTTCCGCAAGGGTAATCAATAATAATTATTCAAAAACGAAGAATCAACTTACAATCGATAAAGGCCGAAAAGACAGTATAAAAATTGATCTCGGTGTTATTTCTTCCAAAGGAATTGTAGGCATTGTGAGCCAAGTTTCTGAAAGCTACGCAACCGTTCAATCAATTCTAAATACACAAAGTAGAATTAATGCTAAGCTAAAAAACTCTGGAGATTTTGGCTCACTTAAATGGGACACTAAAAACCCAAACATAGTTCAGTTGATAGATATTCCGCGTATTGCTAAAATTAAAGTTGGTGATACAATAGTAACTGGCGGAAGATCTACAATTTTTCCTGAAGGTATTTTAATTGGGACCATAAAAGATTTTCATCTTGATAATGATAACAATTACTATTTTGTAAACATTGATCTTTTCAATGATATGACGAGCCTTGAGTACGTTTACTTAATAGAAAACAATGAAGCTAAAGAAATTTTAGAGCTGGAAAAATCAGTTGAAGATGAAGAACAGTGATATAATTATAAATATCGTCCGCTTTGTGATGCTGGTATTTTTGCAAGTTCTTTTGCTTAACAATATAAATCTTGCAGGCTTCATAAATCCATATCTCTATATCTATTTCATACTAATGTATCCTTTAGACGGAAACAAGGGACTTTTAATTTTTTTGAGTTTCCTTTTAGGGCTTTCCATCGATATTTTTGAGGATTCTGGGGGTGTTCACGCTGCGGCTTGTGTTTTTATAGCATATATACGCCCTGTTGTTTTAAAATATTCTTTTGGTGTAAGTTATGAATACAATAGCGTAAAAATTAAAAAAGCCGACCCTATGGAAAGGCTAACGTATATTGCATCCTTAGTTTTTATGCACAATTTTGTGATGTTTTCTTTGGAAATTTTCAGTATTAAACATATAATGTTACTACTAAAATCTACGTTGTTTTCAGGGATATTTACCATAATTTTGGTAGTGTGTACTATGATTCTGTTCAATAGGAAATCTACATGAGAAAAATTGTACTTGTAGCATTGGTTCTTTTTAGTGGCGTTCTCTTTGCGGCTAGGCTTTTCTATCTGCAGATTTATGATGCTTCTTCTGATTCTCTTTCCCAAAATAGCGCCATTAAGGTAATGTATGACTATCCGCAACGAGGTTATATGTTTGACCGTAACAATAAACTTTTAGTCTCAAACCAACCGTCATATGATGTGATGGTGATTCCAAAAGACGTAAAGCCTTTAGACACTTTGGAGTTTTGTGGTTTATTAAAAATTACCAAAGAAGAATTTAAAGAAATACTTCGCAAAGCGCGCGTATATTCGCCAAGGCTTCCTTCAGTAGTGCTTCCGCAATTGAACAAGGCTGATTACGCATCCCTTTCGGAGAAAATGTATAAATACCAAGGATTTTACATTCAACGCCGTTCCCTTCGTGAATATCAAGTGAATCATTCTTCCAATGTGATGGGCTACATTGCCGAAGTGAATAACGCCATAATAGAAAAAAACCCATATTACCAAATGGGTGAACTCATTGGCACAGCTGGGGTTGAAAAGGAATATGAAGACGTGCTTCGTGGCATAAAAGGAGTGAAATATATTCAAAGAGACCGTTTCAATAGAGATATTGGCCCATATAAAGATGGAATTTTTGATACACTACCAGAACGCGGGAATGATATTCAATTAACCATAGATGCAACCCTTCAAAAATATGGCGAAGAATTGATGATCCACAAACGTGGAGGCATTGTAGCTATTGAACCCGAAACTGGAGAAATTCTTGCACTAATCACAGCACCCAGTTACGACCCCTCATTATTGGTTGGACGGGATCGCTCAAAAAATTTCACAAAGTTGTGGTACGACACCATCGGGAAACCTCTTTATGACAGGGTTTTGATGGGCGAATATCCGCCAGGATCGCCATTTAAAACGCTTACTGCATTAGTGGGACTTCAAGAAAAAGTAGTTGATACTCTTGATAAATTTTACTGTTATCACGGTTACCGCTACGGAAATAGAATTTTAGGCTGCCATAACCATCCAACGCCACTTGCAATGGTTGGTGGTATTGCCAACAGTTGTAATGCATATTTCTGTAACGTATACAAAAGGATTATAGATAAATATCCAACACCACAAGAAGGGATTGATGCCTGGCGAAAAGATTTAATGAGTTTTGGTTTGGGAGATTTTTTGGGTTATGATCTACCTAGTGGGAAAAGAGGAAATATTCCAACTTCAAAATATTACAATAAAATACACGATTTTCCTGCACATAACTGGAATACACTGGCCACCATTTCCAATGCTATTGGACAAGGCGAAGTATTACTTACACCCATGCAGATGGCAAATTTTACTGCAGCAATAGCTAACCGTGGATATTATTATACACCTCATATAATAAAAAACATTATTGGGCCTGACACAATACCTAAGAAATTTAAGGAAAAACACTATACCGCCATAGACCAAGAAAATTTTAAGCCAGTGATTGAAGGCATGTACCAAGTTTACGAACGTGGAACAGCTTCTTCTATTAAAGTTCCTGGAATAGCAGTTTGTGGAAAAACGGGTACTGCGGAAAATTTCACCAAAATAAACGGTAAACGTGTTCAACTTACAGACCATTCCATTTTTGTGGCTTTTGCGCCAAAAGACAACCCAAAAATTGCCATCGCCGTTTTTGTTGAAAACGGTTATTGGGGCTCCCGTTGGGCAGGACGCATTGCCGGACTTATGATTGAAAAATATCTTAAAGGCGAAATAACCCGAACCGATATGGAAAAATATGTACTGGAGGGAAGCCTTGAAGCAGAATATGCCAAACCATACAGCGGTCAACCTTTTTCAATAAATCATTAATGGCAGTAAACAAAAGTTATGTTCGGTTTGACTGGTTGATGATTTTTATGTACATCGCCTTAGTTTCCATGGGATGGATAAATATCTATTCCGCTTCTCTTAGTGATGCTGCAAAAGGCTTTTTTGATTTCGATCAAATCTATGGCAAACAGATGATTTGGATTGGGTTGAGTGTTATCATAATTATTTTTGTTCTTGCCATTGAATCTAAGTTCTATGAGCGTTTCGCAAGTATTATATACATAGCTTCCTTAGCATCACTTGTTGGGCTTTTTATCTTTGGAAAAACTATCGCGGGTGCTACTTCTTGGTATGATTTCGGCGGGATCAGCATTCAGCCCAGTGAGTTTGTGAAAGCTACAACAGCATTGGCACTTGCAAAATACGTAAGTGACATTCAAACAAATATGCAGGATTTAAAAAACCAAATAGTAGCTTTTATTATTCTTGCCTTACCTGCAATCTTAATTATACTACAGCCTGATCCTGGAAGTGCACTCATCTATGCTGCTTTTGTCTTTCCGCTTTACAGAGAAGGTCTTCATGGAGTATATTTATTGTTGGGGCTTTTTGCGGTTATGCTATTTATTTCCACACTTGCTTTTGGTGCGGTTTGGGCTGCAGTCGGGGTAATATTATTGGCAGGAATTCATTTTTATAGAAATAGAAAAAAAAGGCCTAACATTATAAAATATGTGCTCATCGTTACAACCTGTGTTGCGTTTGCGTTTTCAGTAAGCTATATTTTCAATAATGTTTTTAAACAGCATCACCGTGATCGTTTTAATATTGTTTTGGGAAAAGAGGTTGACGCCCGTGGAATTGGTTACAACACACATCAAAGTGAAATTGCAATTAGCAATGGTGGCTGGCTTGGAAAAGGCTGGACACAGGGAACACAAACCAAAGGAAATTTTGTGCCAGAACAACATACCGATTATATTTTTAGCACCGTAGGCGAGGAATGGGGCTTTTTAGGAAGTATGATAGTTGTTCTGTTATTTGTTGGATTGATAACAAGAATTATTTATCGGGCAGAAAAACAAAAAAATCAATTCGGAAGGGTTTATGGATATAGTGTTGCAGCAATTCTCTTTTTCCATTTTTTTGTGAATATAGGTATGGTAACAGGAATTTTTCCAACAGTAGGGATTCCGCTTCCTTTCTTTAGTTATGGTGGTTCCGCACTTTGGGGCTTTACTATTTTGCTTTTTATTTTTGTTAAGTTAGATGGTTCAAACTATTATTACGCATAAGTAATTAAAATTTGAATCGAGTTGAAGTTAAAAAAAACGTTGAATACTGACTTCAGAAAACTATTTCTTCCCCCAAGCTTTTAAATCAATCGTGCTTTCCATCTTATTTTCAACTGAATCAGGCAATTTTGGAAAAAAATCTATCCCTGTTGCAGCTTCAATTTCATCGA
>JAGQYZ010000220.1:0-6293 GCA_020435865.1 Aequorivita sp.
GTTATCAGTTATATAAATCAATATTCAAACACTAAAATAAACCCTGGAGTTACTTTAACTTATAAAAATTACAATTGGAACTTGAATAACCAGTAGGTAGTGGTCAGTTTAAAAAAAACTAATTATTGGTTACTTTTAACCTGAAACTTGAAACAAGAAACTATTTAATGCTTTCCATCATCATTCCGGTTTTAAATGAAGCCGCAACAATTAAAAACCTACTGAACTTTCTTTCAGAAAAGAGTTCTGGAAAAAACGAAATAGAAGTTATTGTTATTGATGGTGGAAGTAATGATGATACCTTTGAGATTGTTAATACGATGTCCGGTCGAGCGCAGTCTAGACCTCTAAGTTTGCAGATTTTCAATTCAGATAGAGGACGCGCAAAGCAGATGAACCAAGGGGCGCGCAAAGCATCTGGAGAAATATTATACTTTCTGCACGCAGATTCCTTTCCACCAAAAAACTTTGATGAATACATTATTTCCGAAGTGGAAAAAGGAAACCCTGCAGGTTGTTTCCGAATGAAATTTGATAGCAATCATTGGTGGCTTCAGCTTGCGGGCTGGCTAACCCAATTTCGTTGGCGCGCTTGCCGCGGTGGAGACCAAAGCCAATTTATCACTAAAAAACTTTTTGATGAAATTGGCGGTTTTGATGAAAGTTACATTATTTACGAAGACAATATTCTAATCAATGAACTATATAAACTAAATACGTTTGTTGTCATTCAAAAGCGCCTCATAACTTCGGCGCGGCTATACAAACAGAAAGGCGTTTGGAATTTACAGTACCATTTTTGGGCAATTTATGTAAAACAATGGCTGGGTGCAGATGCTGATGAATTATATAGTTACTACTTAAAACACATTAAACCTTCAAAAAAGGAAGCGTAACAAAAAGTAGAATTGCAGGAGGTTTTATCCAATAAAAGATAAAATTATTCTTTTGAATAATATTCTTTAACAATTGTTTCTGCAGGTTTATTTTGAGGCGTAAATTGATTATCATTAGTACCGCCAACCCTTTCGTGCGCAATAAACCATTTCCACAGAAAGCCGCCGGCAAACCAATTTTCACTCCAAGCTTCTTCATATAAAGCCTGCAAAGTATTGGATTGCGCCTCAAAATTCATTGAAGTTAATGTATGGTCACTTTCCCAAGGTTCCCTTCCAGCAAAATCCACGCTTCTATAGCCATATTCAGTAAAGAGAATTTTTTTGTTTTCTTTTTCTGAAACTCCTCGCAACTCTTCTTTCCACGGTTGCCATCCATCCCGCGCTTCTGCAACCGTTGGGGTTTTACTTTCCGATACAGGAAAATAAGCATCCACGCCAATATAATCCAACACATCCCAAAATGGTACGCGCTTATATTCATCCCAATTTGCGGCATACGTAAGTTTTCCTTTATAAATTGTCCTTATTTGTTCAATCAAATTTCGCCAATATTCAGGACGGTGTTCTATAAATTTTTCCAACTCAGTGCCAATGCATAAGATTTCTACATTTTCTTCCTCAGCCACTTTTGCAAAATCAGTTATAAAACTTCTATAAGAATTTTCAAGTTCCAGCCAATCGGCTTCAGAAGCCATTTTTACCAAACCCGTAAACTCACCATTCCAAACCCATATTTGCGGTTTCATCATTACCGCAATATTGCTTTTGTGAAGCATGCCGATGTATTGTTTTGCTCCTTGTCTGGTTTCTCCAAACCATTGTCTTTTTTGATTGTAAATGATTTCAGGATGCTTTATACTTTTAATGAACCCAAAAGGCATGATTGCTGCATAATTAGCTTTAATTTTTTTTAAAGGCACTATATTTTGTTGTAGAATAGAGTCTCCAGAAGCAACAAAACTAACACCATTTATTTTTGAACTCGTAACCTCTTTTTTTACTTTTTCGTAGCTATTATCGGTTAAAATTTTAGAAGAATCATGCCGTTGTAAACAACCAAAAAAAATAGGAATAAGAAAAATACAAGCTAGTGAACGAGTCGATACGGTCATTTTTATAATAAATTGTCAATGAAAGTAGTATTTATTTTAGAGTTTATAGAAACTTTAATAACACTTTTTAAACTACCCGACCTGTAATTGTGTAAATTTATAAACGACTGAAGAACCACTAACCAAAAATTATGGAGCACATCGTCATTATAGGCAACGGTATTTCGGGTATAACAGCCGCACGCCACATCCGAAAACTTTCCGATAAAAAAATAACCATAATTTCCGCAGAAGCAGATCATTTTTTCTCCCGAACTGCCTTAATGTACGTCTATATGGGCCATATGCGCTGGCGTGACATTGAGCCTTATGAAAACTGCTTTTGGGAAAAGAACAGGCTGGAACTTAAAAAAGCATACGTTGAAACGGTTGACACCAATAACAAAACGCTTCATTTTAAAGAAGGTGGATCAATCACATACGACAAACTTATAATTGCAACAGGTTCGGTAACAAATACGTATGGTTGGGAAGGTTTGAAACTGAACGGTGTGCAGGGGTTGGTATCGAAACAAGACTTGGAAAACCTCGAAAAAAATGCACCAAATAATAAAAAATGTCCTCGTTCGGTAATTGTGGGCGGCGGATTGATTGGAGTTGAAATGGCCGAAATGCTTCGTACTAGAAACATTGAGGTTAGCATGCTTGTTCGCGAAGATGCTTTTTGGACCAATGCTTTGCCAAAAACTGAAGCGGAAATGCTTTCACGGCATATAAAATCGCATGGAGTTAACCTTCGTCATAATTCTGAACTCGATAAAATTTTAGGCGACGAGAATGGAAATGTAAGAGCTGTTTTAACGAAAGACGGAGAAGAAATTCCCTGTTGTGTTGTGGGAATAACCACAGGCGTAAAACCAAACATTTCATTTCTGAAAAATTCAGAAATTGAAACGGATAAAGGCATTTTGGTAAACCGAATGCTGGAAACCAATATTCAAAATGTTTATGCAATTGGCGATTGTGCGCAGCAACGGCAACCCATCGGGAATCGCCCTCCTGTAGAAGCCGTTTGGTACACCGGAAGAATGATGGGCGAAGCATTGGCCCAAACCATTTGCGGAAAACCATTTCAATACAATCCCGGAAACTGGTTCAACAGCGCCAAGTTTTTTGATATTGAATATCAAACCTACGGTTGGGTTTTTTCTGAAAGTAGGAAGAAGGATTATGAAGCACAATTTCATTGGAAATGTGCAAGTGATTTGCGCTCTATAACTATTTCTTATCATAAAGAAAACGATGAGTTTTTAGGAATAAATACATTCGGAATTCGAATGAAACATGAAGTTTTTGATAGATGGTTAAATGAAAAAAGAAGTTTAGACTATGTAATTCAAAATCTAAAGCAAGCCAATTTTGATCCTGAATTCTTCAAAAATTATGAAAAAGAAATTCAGATAGCATATACCAATCAATCTGTAATTGTATAATTTATGAGCACCGTTCAAAGAAACATGTCCTTAACCGGCAAGCCTCCAAAAACTATTAATATCCAGCAAAAAATTGCATCAGCCCTAGGTCTTTTAGGCTTACTTTTGCTTTTTTTGGCATTGTTCAATCTAAATTTTCCAAACAAATCTGTATGGCTCAGTGCTTCTTTGGTAATGATTGCTGCTGGAACTATTTGGTTTGCCGCTGCAGCATATATAGATAAACACGAAGGAATAAAAAATGATGGGGTTTATTTTAAATCGCTTTCCTCGCGTGGGTTTTGGGCCTGGATATTAGGAATAACCATCACTCTTTTTTATGTAGTGCTCTATTGGTTTCCACAGTATTTAGGATTGGTGAAGGATGGTGATAATACAGGTATAGTTGCCCTTTTTGATCCCTTAAGTAAATTTTTAAACGGTGGGCCTGCCAGTCAATGGTTTTTGTATGGCACACTTTACACCATAGCCATATTGGCTTTTGGGATAAAATTCATACTAAAATACCGCCACAACAAATACGAGAAATTGCGGACGTTTTCAGTTATGTTTTTCCAACTTGGTTTTGCTTTCTTGATTCCTGAACTGATGCAAAGGTTAAATAGCGAATCTTTTAAACTCCCCTATTATGATTTAAAAAATATTTGGCCGCTCAATTATTATAATTTTGAACAATACCGCGTTAACGAATTTATTTCCGCAGGAGATATTGGCTTGGGATTACTGCTTTTTGGAGTAGCTTCAATTTTTATAATCACACCTATTTTAACTTATAAATATGGCAAACGTTGGTATTGCTCATGGGTTTGTGGTTGTGGTGGTTTGGCTGAAACTGCAGGCGATCCATTCCGTCATTTGAGTGATAAAAGACAAATAGCATGGAAGGTGGAACGCTGGGTAATTCACAGCGTGTTAGTCTTTGTTGTTTTGATGACTACAGCAGTAGTGCATTCCTATTTAGGCAATGACAGCTCCAAATATTGGTTGAATAAAGATGTATTTCTTATATCTGTAGCAGCATTCTTAACACTCATTTTTGCAGGCGTTTGGATTTTTAAAAGAGAAGAACTGCAAAAAGATGCTCGAATTGGCTCAATTGCATATTTCGTAATAATTCTTTCTTTGATTGGGCTTCATTTCGCTTCAGGTAAAACGCTTTTTTTGGTTAATGCTGAAAACTTACGCCAATCTTACGGTTTCTTGATTGGAGCTGTATTTAGCGGCGTGATTGGTGTTGGCTTTTACCCAATTTTTGGAAGTCGTGTATGGTGCCGCTTCGGTTGCCCAATGGCTGCAATTCTTGGGTTTCAACAACGCTTATTTTCACGATTCAGAATTACTACTAACGGTGGGCAATGTATTTCCTGCGGCAATTGTTCCACCTATTGCGAAATGGGCATCGATGTTCGTGCATATGCCCAAAAAGGTGAAAACATTGTTCGTTCCAGTTGTGTTGGCTGCGGAATTTGCTCGGCAGTTTGCCCACGTGGGGTTTTGAAACTAGAAAATGGTCCCCTTGAAAAACGAATTGATTCCAACGAAATTCTACTTGGGAATGATCTGGATTTAATGAATTATGTGAATGGTAAATAGAAATCACAATTTTAACTATTCGTCAGTCTGAGCTGTCGAAGGCTAACTTTTTAATTTCAAATTTTGGTTAGTTATAACATCGAATTCCGTCAAAAGAATTGTCATATATTTTTCTGAAATTCGCAATCCATAAATCCTACAGTTATTAATGACCAAAATTATTAAAGTAATTATTCCTGCTTATAACGAAGAAGAATCCATTGGCAAGGTAATTGCCGAGATTCCTGAAATAGTTTCAGAAATAATTGTGGTTGATAACAATTCTACTGATTCTACTTCGGAAGTTGCAAAAAAAACAGGAGCAACCGTACTTTTTCAACACAATACTGGCTATGGAAATGCATGTTTAAAAGGAATGGAATACATTTTTGAAGAAAAAACAAAACCAGATATTGTGGTTTTCCTCGATGGCGATTATAGCGATTATCCTTCAGAATTGACAAAAATAGTGGCTCCTATACTTGAAGATGATATAGATTTCGTAGTAGGTGCACGAGTAAAAAAATTACGTGAAGTAGGCTCCATGACTTTTCCACAACGCTTCGGCAATCAATTGGCTACTAAATTGATGACACTTTTTTTCAGTTCAAAATTTACTGATCTTGGACCTTTTCGCGCCATTAAATATGAAAAACTACTCGCCCTAAATATGGAAGACAAAACCTATGGTTGGACCGTGGAAATGCAGCTAAAAGTATTGAAAAAGAAATTTACTTATGTTGAAGTACCTGTAAACTACAAAAACCGCATTGGCGTTTCAAAAGTTTCGGGTACTTTAAAAGGTGCTATCTTTGCTGGCATAAAGATTCTAAGCTGGATCTTTAAATACAGTTTCAAAAAATGATTCTTGAATCAATAATCATTACAATTTACTCCCTTGCCCTGCTCCTCATCTTTATGTATGCATTGGCGCAGCTGAATCTGCTATTCAATTATTTAACAGCTCGGAAAAGCCATAAAAACTCCCCAACTTTTGATTTTTCAATAGAAGAAGAAATCCCGAGTGTAACCATACAGCTTCCAGTTTATAACGAACTATATGTTATGGATCGTTTGTTAAACAACATTGCTGAAATTGACTATCCTAAAGACAAATTAGAAATTCAAGTTCTCGATGACAGCACTGATGAATCTTTCGAAGAAACCGCAAAGCACATTCAAGAGATTCAAAAAACAGGTTTGGATATTCAACACGTAACACGTGAAAATCGTTTAGGGTTCAAAGCTGGTGCACTAAAAGAAGGTTTAAAAACCGC
>JAGQYZ010000220.1:6360-7882 GCA_020435865.1 Aequorivita sp.
TACCATTCCATACTTTAAAGACCCTGAAATTGGCGTTGTCCAAACACGTTGGGGCCATTTAAACAGAGATTACTCCATACTTACACGTGTTCAGGCTTTTGCACTTGATGCCCATTTTACATTGGAGCAGGTAGGAAGAAACAGCAAAGGGCATTTTATTAACTTCAACGGAACAGCAGGTGTATGGCGAAAAGAATGTATTCTAGATGCAGGCAATTGGGAAGGCGATACGCTCACCGAAGATCTCGACCTCAGCTACCGCGCACAGCTTAAAAACTGGAAATTTAAATATTTGGAAGAAGTAGAGACCCCAGCAGAGCTTCCGGTAATCATTAGCGCGGCTCGTTCGCAACAATTTCGGTGGAACAAAGGTGGCGCAGAAAATTTTCAGAAAATGGCTTGGCGTGTTTTTAAAAGCCACGATATTTCCTTCAAAACTAAAGTACACAGTTTTCTGCATTTATTGAACAGCACCATGTTTTTGAGCATTTTTTTAGTTGCTGTTCTAAGTATTCCAATGCTTTACATTAAAAATGAGTATGCACATTTGAAAATGTATTTTTTTGTAATGAGCTTTTTTGTGATAAGCACTATCATTTTTTTTATCTGCTATTGGTTTACCTATAAGAGTATTTATGGCGGTGGATTTAAAAGATTCCTGAAATATTCAGCAATGTTTTTTACCTTTTTTTCTGTGGCGATGGGGTTCTCTCTGCATAATTCCATTGCTGTATTGGAAGGTCATTTCGGAAAGAAAAGTGAATTTATACGTACGCCAAAATTCAATATAAGTGATTTAAAGGAAAGCTGGAAGGGCAATAAATACATTTCAAAAAATATTTCACCAAACGTTATTATTGAAGGGATTTTAATGCTGTATTTTGCCTTCGGAATGTACAGTGCTTTCATCGTTGGCGACCAAGGTGGCGATTTTGGATTGTTTCCCTTTCACTTGATGCTTTTTTTAGGTTTCGGTTTTGTATTTTTTAAATCTTTGACTTCTAAGGTTTAAATCTTTTTTAATTACATTTATCATTGTGATTCAGCAATGCAATAAACCACTATTCACTATTCACTATTTAAATGTATCCACCGCCGTACCACCAATCACACGATAAAGAAAAAATGATTTCCGTAATCAAGCACTTTCCTTTGGGAATGTTGGTTACGGCAAAAGATGGAAAGCCCTTTGTTACCCACATTCCTTTTATTTATAATGAAACTTCCAAAAAACTGGTTGCTCATATTGATTTGAGCAATCCACAGGTTGAAACCCTAAAAAATGGTGCGGAAGTTACGGTTGTTTTTAAGGGACCTGACACCTACATTTCGCCAAGTGTTTATACTACACCGCATTTCCCCACTTGGAATTATATCATTGTGCATATTACTGGAAAAATAAAACTTATAAATGAGCCAGAAGCTGCAAAACAAACCATGATTGCAATGACGGAGTTTTTGGAAGGGAGCGAACAAAAGTTTATTCTGAAAAAGGATGATCCAAGATTGGATCACTTTATAA
>JAGQYZ010000221.1:0-4266 GCA_020435865.1 Aequorivita sp.
ATAACTAATCTCGCATCTTTCCCGATTTTGTATTCTATATTAATCCAATATAAAGGATATATAATTTTTTCTTTTGAATCTATTCTTACTAACTGTTCTTCCTTAAGCACATACATAACTTTCAGTAATTCATTCTTAAGTAAAATATCCTGAATAGCTTTATTAGTTTCAAAATTGGACATTAATTCCACACAGGGCGCAACACCATAATATCTCGACAGCTTCATATCATTTTCTATGACTATATAAAAGTCTGATTTAAAGATATTAAATGTAATATTTAATGAGTTTTCAGGATTAATTAATTCAGAACAAACATCTTTATATGCAGGCAAATCTTGCGAAAAAGCATTTAAACAAATACAAAGTCCAAAAAGGAGAATAAGTTTTTTCATTTATTACTTCAAAATCTTCTCATAACGCCCAGCATCATTCAAAACAGCAACCGCTTCCAAAATCTCCGGGTTGTGTTCTATTTGGTAATTATACAAGCCTTCACGATAGAAATAGCGCTTTAAAATTTCATCGGTTAACAATGATTCTATTTCAACTTTTTTATCAACAATTGCTTTGTCTTTTGCTGCGTCAATAGCTTTCATAAGCTGTGCATACCCAGCAACGATATCTTTGTTTAGATCATCGTCTTCAGACATTTTTAAACCTTCGGCGAACTTCTTTTCGGTCTCTGTTTCGTATTTAAAATTATTGTCCTTCAAAAACTTCAGAAAATCCTGAAAATCAGCTTCCCCGAATTTAAAATTTTTTGAATCCGTCATTTGGTGACTGTAATAATATTTGGTGGCATAATCAAAAATGGCGTTGTCTTTCAGCAAAGCCGTTGTAATAGGGCTGTAAACCGCAGATTCCAATTGCACATCCGGCAGGATTCCACCGCCGTCATAAACCGTTCTGCCACCTTTGGTTTTGAAGGCATTGTATTCTTTGGCATCTTTCCGAACGGGATCGCCATTTTCATCTCGATGCCAATAATCCAAAGAATGAATGCAACGGCCGCTGGGCGTGTAATAGCGCGATATTGTAACTTTCAACTGTGTGCCGTAGGTCAATTTTTTTGGCCTTTGGACCAATCCTTTTCCGAAACTTCGCGCGCCAACAATCACCGCACGGTCCAAATCCTGCAAACCGCCCGAAACAATTTCACTGGCGGAAGCGCTTCGTCCATTAACCAAAACTACCAACGGAATCTCTTTATCCACAGGCTCGTATTTGGTTTTATAAGTTTGATTGTACTTTTCAATGGCCGATTTTGTGGTCGTAATCACTTCGCCTTTATCTACAAAAAGGTTTACTACGTTTATGGCTTCGTTTAAAAGTCCACCGGGATTTCCACGTAGGTCCAAAATTATTTTTTTTGCGCCCTGTGATTTCAAATCAACCAGAGCAGCCTTTGTTTCCACTGTAGTTTTTCTGTTGAATTGTGAAAGAACAATGTATCCAATATCGTTATTCATCAATTTATAAAAAGGAACCGCTTTAAGTTCTACCGCACCTCGTGTGATTGTTGCAGTTGCTGTTTTCCCTTGTCTTTTATATGTTATCTCAACAGTTGATCCTGGTGCGCCCTTCAATAATTCGCCAGCATCATCCTGTAAATCCGCAATATTAACGTTCCCAATTTTTATGATTTCATCGCCAGCTTTTAAGCCAGCCTTGTCGGCAGGATAATCCTTATAAGGTTCAACGATAATTATTTTGTCTTTTTTGCTTTGTGCGGAAGCGCCAATGCCAGTGTAAATTCCGGAATTGTTGATTTTAGCATCCTCAACTTGCTGTTCATTCCAATAAACGGTGTACGGATCCAAATCTTCCAGCATTCCCTTTATGGCTTTGTCCATAAGTGTTGCGGGGGTTACTTCATCCACATAATTCATATTCAATTCTTTGAATAGTGTGGTGAAGATTTCTATCTGTTTTGCAATTTCGAAGAAATCACTTTTGAAACTTACCGTGGTAAAGAAGATACCGATGGCAACAATAGGAATTAGGATTCTTTTTTTCATTTTTCTGAAATTTTAATGCTTTTTCTTTCTATTCTTCAGGAATATACGAAGAACAAAAACTATAATAATTGCAACGAGGAATAAAGGCCAAAGGTATAAAATGCCCAAGAAAAATACTGAAATGCCGTTCCAGCCACCTTGCAGTGCATTTTTCATTTTTTGACCGTAAGATTGTGTAATTCCCCTTTCCGCGGTGGTTTTATAGAATTCAACGTTTACGGTGCTCATTGAAACTTGACTTTGAAGATACTGCAATCGACCCTGTTTTGCTTCTATTTCTTCGCGAATATTGGAAAGTTCGCGTTCAATTTCCAACATTTCCTTTACGTTGTTTGCTTTTTTAAGCAACTCAAGATAACGCTCCTCAAGAGTACGTTTTGCTTTTAAACGAGCTTCCAAATCCACAAACTCTTCCGAAACATCCTGTCGGGAAATATCGCGTTGATCAAAATAGGTTACACCTTCGGATATGCCGTCAATAAACTGCTGGAAACTTTCGGTAGGAACCCGAATGGTTAAATCCTTATAAACTCGGTTGTAGTCTTTTCCGCTATTGTCGCTCTGTACCAAACCTTTGTATTTTGAACCAAGCTGAAGAATTTTTTTGTGGGTTGCTTCCACATCCGTTGTTTCAAAAACCAAACGGGCGGTTTTGATGATTTTTTGTTCCTCTTGCAATTGTGGTTCTGAAAACTGCTCTATTTTTAAAGGTTCTTCAGGAGCTGATATATCGGCCATTGAAGAGCCTGCTTCGTAATTTTTGTTGGAACCTCCGTTTGAACATCCCAAAACAAACAACAAAAGTAATGTGCTAGCTATTTTCATCCCCTAATTTTTTAAGCAGCTTTACCATTGCTTTTTCAACTTCGGCGTACTGCGGTTTGACTTTTCCTAAAAAAAGAAATAGCATCACAAATTTCTTGCCGTTAATTTCTTCAAGTAGATGTTTGTTAAGTCTATAGGCTTCGCGAAGCTGTCTTTTTAAACGGTTTCTGTCCACAGCCGATTTAAAATTTCGTTTGGGAATGGCGAAAGCAGCGAGGTTGGTTTTCATGCTTTCCTTTGGAAGAAAAAAAACTTTTATGGGAAACTTGGAATGTGTTTTTCCTTCCAAAAACAGATTTTCAATTGTTTTCGTGCTTTTAAGTTTTTCGCTTTTTGGAAATTTCTGGTTCACAATGTAAATATATAAAAAGACCCCACAGAAATTAGTTTCTGTGAGGCCTCTTTGAAAAAAGGAAAGTAAAGATTATTTGTTTTCGTAAATATTATTATCCGGATTAACGTCTGCCATTCTTTGCGTGGCATCAATCATCATATTTTTTATTTTTTTACCATTTTTTATTTCGAAAGTGTAGGTTGGATATGCCCATGCCCAATCTTCCAAAACGGTTCGTTTCAACGCTGTAAAAGGATTGGGTTTTTCACCCCACATCATTCTTAGCGGAATGTAAAACAATTCTTGTGAACCGTCTTCATAAGTAACATAAAGGTCTATTGGCATTGGCATTAGACCAATCCGTTCCAAAGTTACTTTTGTGTTATCGCCATCGTTTTCAACAGCTTTTATTCCGTAATCGATTGTATTTGTAGTTTGTGTCCAATCGGTCAAATACCAGTCCAATTCAAATCCGGAAACCTTTTCTGCGGAGCGAATAAAATCATTCGGAGTTGGGTGCTTGAATTTAAAATCTGAATAATATCTTTTTAGTGTTTTTGAAAGATTTTCTGGACCTATAACATACCCCAATTGTGCTAAAAAAACGGAACCTTTGCTATAGGCATTTATACTGTAAGCTCTATTTGTTGCATAACGATCTGCATGTGTGGTTTGGGGTTGCTCGTTGCCGCTATTCGCCATAAAAAGATAACCTCTGTATGAACCTGCGTGTGGATTTGTTTTGTTTTCTTTCATAACATAATTCATCGCTTCACTTGAAATATAGGAAGTGAAACCTTCGTCCATCCATTCATGCTTGCTTTCATTGGTAGCTAAAACAAATTGAAACCACGAATGGGCAAGCTCATGAGCAGTTACGCCAACCAAGCTTCCAAAATTGCGATCACCAGTAATCATAGTGCACATAGCATATTCCATTCCGCCATCACCACCTTGAATTACGGAGTATTGTTCATAGGGGTATTGCCCCACGGTTTCGTTATAAAACTCCATTAACTCAGCAGTTTTTGGTTGTAGGTTTTTCCAGTTTTCAGCGATTTCGGGATCATTTTTATAAAAAAAGTG
>JAGQYZ010000221.1:4371-8331 GCA_020435865.1 Aequorivita sp.
TGCCAAGTGTATTTTCCTTTTACAGGATGCATTGGTTTTTGGCCAGGAGCTGTGTATCCATGACCTACTGCTGCAGGATTTTGAAGATAGCCTGTGCCACCAATGGTATAATCTGCATCAATTGTAATGGTAACATCAAAATCGCCCCAAACGCCATAAAATTCCCGACCAATATAAGGATCGGCATGCCAACCTTCAAAGTCATATTCTGCAAGCTTTGGATACCATTGCGTCATTGTAAGCGCCACCCCATCGGCATTGTTTCTTCCGGAACGACGAATTTGTATTGGAACTTGTGCATCCCAATTCATATTAAAAACCGTACTTTCACCTGGAAATATTGGTTTGTTCAGCATAACTTCCATCACCGTGCTCTTTACAACATATTTTGCTGCAACTCCATCTTGTGTAAAAAGTGTGGGTTTTATATATCCAATTTCTGAAGGAGTCAATTTTGAAATTCTATCGGTAACGCGACTATCAGGATCGACGATGGTTCTTGAGCGAACGTCCATTTCGCTGCCCGGTTGAAAGGCGTTGAAGTAAAGATGATAGAAAACCTTGTTTAAAGTATCGGGAGAATTGTTGGTGTACTTTAACTCCTGATTTCCTTTATATTGAAATGTTTTCACGTCCATCTGAACGTTCATTTTATAATCAACTTCCTGTTGCCAATAGCTATTATTGTTTTGTGCAAAAGCCGAAAAAAATACTGCCGTTAAAAAAAAACCACTTAAAATATACTTCATTATTTAGACATTTTATCTGCCATAATCAGGGCATTATAGAGGTTTACCATTTTCCCCGATTTTGAAATATTTGCGAAAGATGCTGTATTTGATTTATCACCTCCCAAAACAACTTTGGTGTTTGTTGTAAGTCCGCTATCCATAATAATTTGTTTTACTTGTTTTGCGGAAAGCTTTGGGTAATAGGAACGAATCATTGCAGCAACGCCAGCAACTTCGGGTGATGCCATTGAAGTCCCTTGTAAAAATTCATAGGTATTTAATGGAGTTGTTGACCAAATTTTCACGCCTGGCGCAAAAACATCGACATTTGTTTTTCCATAGTTTGAAAAGTTTGCAATCAACTCGCTTCCGTATTTATAATTCAAGGCCCCAACTGTCAAAAACGAATCAGCTACTTCGGATCCATTGTCAAATTGGTCATTCGGATATATATTTACCGTGTCCAAATCCAGGCCATCATTTCCTGCAGCGTTTACAATCAAAACATCTTTTGAAGCTGCATATTTGATAGCGTCATAAACCCAATCTGAATGTGGAGAATAGTATTTTCCAAAGCTGGTGTTCAAAACTTTTGCACCATTGTCAACGGCATAGCGGATACCCAAAGCGACGTCTTTATCATACTCGTCACCATCTGGGACAGCACGAACTACCATAATTTTAACATTGTTTGCAACACCGTCCATTCCAATTCCATTGTTGCGTTGGGCGGCGATTATTCCAGCAACGTGGGTTCCGTGTTTTACGTTTTCTCGTGTTGGATCTGGACCAGCTACATTGTTGTCGCCATAGATGCTATCTGCAATATCATCAGGATTATCACCCAAAACGCCACGGAAATCCTTGGTCATATTGAAATTGTTGTTAAGTCTTCCATCAAAGTATTCAATACCTTTTTCAAGTTCTGCAATAACCTCTGGAACAGTATCAGCAAAATTGAGCATTTGGTTTAGCATGGCTATTTGTTGTTGCTCTTGCGCTGAAGGGTTTTTTATTGTGGCAAGATCTTGTTTTGTATAATCTGCTTTTCCAAGTTTTTTGGCCATTGTTTCATGGGTTGGCTTCAATTGTGAAAGAATTTGCTCATAACGAGCTTTGTTCATAGTAATTTCTCCAGATTCTTTTTCATATTCTGCTTTTGCTTTTTGGTATAGGGCAAATTCTTTTCTATCGGCAGCACTGATGGAAGATTCACTTTTTCCGTCATATTTTGGGCTTAATTTTCGAATGATGCGAACATATTCCATGTTTTCACCAGTAATATCGCCAAGGAAATTCCATCCATGGATGTCATCTATATAACCATTTTTATCGTCGTCTATTCCATTTCCAGCGATTTCGCCAGGGTTGGTCCAAATCATATTTTTTAAATCTTCGTGGTCAATATCTACACCGCTATCAATAACTCCAACAATCACTGTTTCTCCTTTGTGTTTTTTTATTATTTCGGCGTAAGCCTTATCCACGCTCATTCCCGGAACAGTATCTTTTACCAAATCCATGGCGGGCCATTGCTTTAATTGTTCCTCATCTAGCGAAGTAATTTTTAAAGGATTAGTGTCGATATTTTGGATTGGTGTAGCTACAATTGCAGCACCACTTCCACAGCTTGCCAAAACAGTTGACATTGCAACTGCAAAAAGGGAGATTTTAAAAATTTTCATTATAAAAAAGTATTAATTAAAAAATTCGTTGAGTGATAAGGTTTCTTTTAAGCGAACACCTTTATCAGTATTTTGAACCGTTATTATTGGATTGTGTGCATCGTGTTCTAGGAAAAGATAAAAATTGTTTTCTGCGGCTTTGTTTAGGAATTTTTCCTTTTCAGGAAGTGTTAATAATGGACGTGTGTCATAACCCATCACAAAAGGAAGTGGCAAATGCCCAGCCGTTGGCAGCAAATCTGCCATAAAAACCAGCGTTTTTCCTTTGTAGTTTATATGTGGAATCATTTGTTTATCGGTATGTCCATCTACAAAAAGAATTCCGAAGTCAAGTTCATCGGCTTCAGCATAATCTGAATCGGATTGTGAAACAAATTTTAACTGCCCGCTTTCCTGCATTGGCGAAATATTTTCCTTTAAAAAAGAAGCTTGCTCCCTTCTATTTGGCTCGGTTGCCCATTTCCAATGGCCTTTATTGCTCCAAAAAGTTGCGTTTTTAAATGCTGGTTCATAGCCCGTGCGGTTTTTGTTCCACTGAACACTACCCCCACAATGATCGAAATGGAGATGGGTCATAAAAACATCTGTAATATCATCGCGATGAAAACCATGTTTTTTAAGGGAGTCATCAATATTAAAATCTCCCCATCGATAATAATATCCAAAGAATTTTTCGCTTTGCTTTTTGCCCATTCCCGTATCAATCAACGTAAGTCGATTGCCGTTTTCGATTAAAAGACAGCGCGCTGCAATATCAATCATATTATTTTCGTCGGCCGGGTTGGTTTTGTTCCAAAGCGTTTTGGGCACAACGCCAAACATAGCGCCGCCGTCAAGTTTAAAATTACCAGCTTCAATAGGGAATAATTGCATAATATGAAGAAATGAGTCGCAAATTAATAAAAGCGTTACATTAAGAAGGGCGCATAGTAAATTAATTATACTATTTTTAACAATTCATTAATATTTGATAGAAGCGAAAAATCTTTAATTTACTGAAAACACGTTTGAATGGTAGAACTTGCAGGAATTATTATTTTAGGAATTTTAGCCCAATGGGTTGCTTGGAAATTTAAGATACCTGCTATTTTACCTTTAATTTTGATTGGTTTATTGGTTGGCCCTCTTTCAACTTTTCTCTCTGAGGACGGAAGCCAATGGCTCCAGCCTATTTGGAACGGCGAAAAAGGACTTTTTCCGGGAGAAAATCTTTTCTATTTTGTATCGCTTGCCGTTGGGATTATTCTTTTTGAAGGCGGATTGACCCTAAAACGCGACGAAGTTTCAAAAGTAGGTACCGTAATTGGAAAGCTTATAAGCATTGGTGCGGCCATTACGTTTATTGGCGCAGGGGTTGCCGCCCATTATGTTTTTGGACTTAATTGGCGCATTTCTTTTCTTTTTTCCGCATTGATAATTGTTACCGGGCCTACGGTGATAACGCCAATTTTAAGAAATATTCCCCTCAAAAAAGATGTTTCCGCTGTGCTTAAGTGGGAAGGAATTTTGATTGACCCAATCGGGGCCTTGGTAGCGGTTTTGGT
>JAGQYZ010000222.1 GCA_020435865.1 Aequorivita sp.
ACTGAAAAAGATGAAAATTGTGGATTAGTAAATATAAATATCACAAAAACAAGTGTTTATAATTTTTTTAGTTATATTTATACTTTAAACTCCTCATTAGATTTTTTACCCAAATTAATTTGCTTTAAATCATTGCCCCAAAATTTTAAACAGTAATCAATTTTAATATTTATACTAATTTAATTTTATGGGATTATGAAAACAACCACCAACCTTAAGTTTATTGCATTAGCATCAATAATGTTGCTATTGAATTTTAGCGTTTTTGCTCAAAATGAAGCGAATCGTCCAAAGTATATTTCAGTAACAACAATGCATTGGAATATGGACAAAGAAGATTTCAGCATGGATGCTTGGAAAGCTTTGGAAAAAGAATATTTGCAAAAAGTGCTCAGCAAAAATCAATACATTTTATCGGCTTCTTACTATACGCACCTTTTTTCACCGGATAATACCGAAGTGCTTTATGTACAGACCTATCCTTCTTGGGAAGCAATGGACAAAGCAGCCGATCGCACTGAAGAACTCGCCAAACAAGCTTGGCCTGATGAAAAAGATAGAGATGCCTTTTTTAAAAAACTTGATGATAATTTTTCTATTATGCATTCTGATGAAATCTACGCTCCTTTAGATGGTGCCAAGTTAGTTCCTCAGGGCAATAATAAAGATTTAGTAATGTATGTTCGCAGAACTCATTTCACATTTCCGGAAGATGGTTCCCAAAAAGAATTTGACGCAATGCGGGCAGAAAATTTTGAAAAAGTCATTTCAAAAAATGAATATATTAAAGGGTATTATCCAAATGTTCATGCTTGGGGAAGTGATAAAACTGAATTTGTTGAAGCATTTTTTGTAGATTCATTGTGCGACATGGAAAAGATGTTTGATAGAAATGGCGAATTGATTAGCCAAGCTTGGTCTGGAGAAGCGGGTAAAGAGCGCGGAAAAAAATGGGGGAAATATTTTACGGGGGTTCATGGTGATAGTGCATACACTTTAGTAGCCGAGCTTTCAAAATAAAACTTCAGGAACTATAGTTTTTCAGAAAAGGGATGTTTTTAAAAAAGCATCCTTTTTTAATTTAACAACTCAAATCTGCAATGATTTTCCACTCACCTTTGATTTTTCTAAAGATAATTAGAAAAACTCCATCCGCATTTCCAGCATCTCGAACCAAATGAAATTGACCCATTACATAATAGGAATTTTCTTCAATTTTTGTAATAGCTTCAATTGTGAAGCTCAATGTTCCCGTATATTCTTTTGAAGGGTAGCCTTTTTTGTAGTTGTCCAACGTTTTTTGCCAACCGTTGGTAACCCCTTTACTTCCATAAAATTTCAAGGAATCGCTTTTCCAATACCCTTGCATAAAGCCTTCCAAATCGTTTTGGTTCCAAGCTTTTTCCTGCATTTTCATTACAGAAAGAATCGCTTCTTTATCAGCGTTTTCAGTTTGGGAGATTGCATGTACCGTTGCAAATATGCAGAGAAATAAAAATAGTTTTTTCATAATAAGTCATTCCACATTTATCGCAAAATTGCTTTAAAGTTAGTTTAAAATTTTATCATAAAATCCTCCGCAAAAACAGTTTTCAATCTAAAGATTAGCTCTTTCACATTCACTTTGCTGAAAACCATTGGCGGTTTTACTTTTAAAACATTATGGTCTGGACCGTCTATACTCATCAGTATTCCTAAATGTTTCATTCTATTTGCCAAATAAGTAGCATGTTCTGACAAAGGTTTTTTATTTGGATCATTAAGTTCAAATCCTAAAAACAAGCCTTCTCCACGAACATCTCCAATAATAGGGAATTGCTTTTGAAGTGTTTTCAATGCTTCTTTTAAAAATCCGCCAACTTCCAAAGCGTTTTGTTGCAAGTTTTCTTCTTCAATAACTTCCAACACTGTGTGCCCGATAGCACAGGAAACAGGATTGCCGCCAAAGGTATTGAAGTATTCCATTCCAGTATTAAACTTTTCGGCTACTTCTTTTGTGCAAGCTACAATTGCCAAGGGATGTCCATTTCCGGCAGGTTTTCCCATGGTTACTATATCCGGTTGAACATCATAAAGCTCAAAAGCCCAAAAAGTTTTGCCCATGCGCCCGAAACCCGTTTGCACTTCATCCGCAATACAGATACCGCCTGCATCGTGAACGTGTTTATAAACTTCTTTAAAATAATTTTTTGGCGGAACAATCTGTCCACCACAGCTTATCATACTTTCGCCAATAAAACCTGCTATTTCCTTGCCTTCGGCTTTTAAATTTTGAATAATTTCCTTAGCGTGATTGGCATAGTCAATTCCACAATTCTCTCCCGAATATTTTCCTCGGAACGAATCCGGAAGTGGAAGAATGTGTGTAGTTTCGGGTTTTTGAAAACCTCCTTCTCCATCAAATTTATACGAACTCACACCCATTACTGCATTTGTATTTCCGTGGTAACCAACTTCAATAGCTAAAATATCCTTGTTGCCAGTAACGGTTTTTGCCATTCGCAATGCAAGTTCATTTGCTTCGCTCCCAGAATTAACAAAATGGACCACAGATAGATGTGGCGGCAGTTTTTTCAGTAAAGCTTCTGCGTAATTGATAATTTCTTCGTGCAAATAGCGTGTATTAGTATTCAAAACTGCCATTTGTTTTTGCCCAGCAGCAACCACCTTTAGATGCTGGTGACCTACGTGGTTTACATTATTTACCGTGTCCAAATATTTTCGGCCTTCTGCGTCAATCAAATAAACCCCTTCGCCACGGACGATGTGCAAAGGTCTGTCATAAGAAAGACTTAAGCCTTTTCCTAGATGCTCCTTCCTGAAACTGATCAATTTTTCAGAAGATTGAACGTAGTTGGTTTTTAAATTTTTTATTTTAAAAAGTAAGTTTGGGTCTGGACAAAGGGCACTCCAAATGGATAATTGTTTAAAATAGGTCACACCCGGAAAATCGATTTTATAATCAAGCATCGAGAGCATAATCTGAAAATGGAGATGTGGTGCCCAAGTGCCGTTTTCGTTTTCATTACCCAAATAACCAATACAATCTCCTTTTTTCAGTTCTGTTCCTTCGGAAATGGCTGAAATGCTTTTTAGGGAAAGATGTCCGTAAAGCGTGAAAAATTCTACATTCTCAAAAGTGTGTTTTAAAATAATCAATCCGCCGTATTCTTTGTAGCCTTCATCGTTCACTGCAGTTACGACCGTTCCATCAAACAATGCGTTGACTGAAGTTTCTGCTGGAAGCCAAAAGTCTATTCCCAAATGGATAGTTCGGCTCTCTGGTCCATTGTTTCCCTCTTTATCATAAGAAGATGCCGTATAAAGTGGTCGAGGTTCACAGTACCCACCAGCAATTATTTTTTTTGGATTTTCTTTTTGAAGTTGTTCAATTTTAAACTGAAATAAATCGAGATTGTTAAAATCATTTTTACTGCCAATCCAAGTACTTGCAGGACTTAAATCGAGCAGATGAATTTCGTTTTTTGTAATCGTAGGAAATAATTCTGAAAGCTTAAAAGTGTTTTGTAAAGCCCAATTTTTAAAGTTTTTAGTTTTAGGATGCGCTTCTATTCCACAAGTATTTCTAAAAGAATAATATGCAAAATTTTCATTGACATTGAACCATTTCTCCAGTAAACCCCAAGCAGGTTTTTCGCTGATTACATAATAATTGTCATATGGAAATTCTTCTTTTTTAAGAGAAGCTTTTGTTAAGGTGGTAACAAGGCGCATTCCTATCAAAATGTACAGACATTTCAACTCATCATCTGAAAGATTGTAGTATTTGTTGTAGCCATTTATCACTTCCAGAGCTGCCGAAAGCGGATCGGGGAGATCCATTATTGCGTACGCCAGCAAAATAGCGAGATCATTAACGGTTTTGGTGTAAACGGCATCACCAAAGTCAATTAATCCTGTAACTTTTGGATTGCGTAAATCGTCCGAAACCAAAATATTATAATCATTCACATCGTTGTGGACAATGCTTTTTGGAAGGTTTTTATAGGTTGGTTGAATTTCTTCAAAACGTTTTTGAAAGTAATGCACAACTTCTTTTTGTTTGTCAGAAAAACGATTTATATGTTGTGAAGTCCAAGTAGAATTAGCCAAATCCCAATCCAGATTTCTTGTTGCCGCGGGATGTTTAAAATCTTGCAGTGCTAATGTTAAACTCCCGGCGGTTTCGCCAAGACTGTTTCGCAGACTTTCGGTTTTTGGGTTTACGGTTGCCCAAAGACGGCCTGGAAGCCAAGTTAACACTCGTGCGGTTTTATTATTTTGAAGTTCCGTGAGCAGTTTTCCATCTTTATTTGGAATAACTTCTGAAAATAAAATAGCACGTTTTTTTGTTGAAATGTGCTTTAGGATTTTAACCTGAAAATCTAAATGCTCTTGGCTTGCTTCGGAAGAAATTTTCAGGAGAAATTTTTCACCCGAATTGGTTTCTAATAAAAAATTTTCGTCAGCGTAGCCGTCAAGCTTTAAAGCTTCAGCATTTATGTTGTAGTATTTATTAGCAATTTGTAAAGTTTTTTCGGGAGTGAAATTCGTCATGCTTTTTTAAAGTAATTGACTAACAATAATACTGAAAAAGAGAAGGACGAAATTAAACTTCACGTTAAAATTTTGTCCTTCAAACATGGCTAATACTAAATTATAAAACGCTTTTCTGTTTTTTATAAAATGCATCTGCTTGCATTTGCATCAACTCGCGGGCTTTTTTTCGTTTATAGTCGTAAAGTTCCTGTTCTTCTGCAATATCAGCATAAACTCTGTTGTTTATGTTGAGGTCTGTGGTTACTAATACATCGCGTTGTGCTTTTTGCTGCGTTACCCAAGATTTTAGAGCACTTTCCTGTTCTTCTAATTTTAAATCGTATGCTCCTTTTGGAGAAAGAAGTTTCGCTAATATTGGTGATGTTTCAATAGCCAAGAACAATAAAAAAATAAATAGCGAAGGCAATAACGGAAGCTTATTCAACGCATTTACACGCGCCATTAAACCATCGAAGCCATCAATTACTGGCTGGGTGTCCGCAACTTTTGTTTTGTATTCTGTTGCAAGGTTTGCTATTTGGGTCTCTGCCTCTTCAATCTTTGCAGTGTTTGTTTTTTTGAGTTCGGTCAAGGCAGCGAGTTCGGCGTCATGCTTTTCACGTTTTTCTTTATACACGGGACCTTTGCCAATTTTTTGTGTTCCAGCAGTGCCTTCAGCTTCAGCAATATAGATATTATAAAGCGCGTTCACTTCAGCTTCTTTTGTGGTTATTTCAGCTTTTAAACCTGCAATTTCGGCTTCCAAGGCTTTTACGGAAGGGGTGTATTGTAACGCCAATTGATCTTTATTGGCGAGAGTCATTTCATTTTTCTCAGTAAGTAAAACTTGGTTAATTTCCTTTTCGAAAATTTTCATTTCCAAAGGCTTTGAAATGACTATGGCTATTATTATAGCCAAAGCGATTCGAGGGGAAGCTTGTATCAATTCATCAAAGAAGCTGTTGCGCTTTTTGATGGTAGAAACAATGAATCTATCTAGATTGAAAATCAATAATCCCCATATAATTCCGAAGAAAATGGCGGAGAAGTAATTATCAAAGACTGTATAGAGGGCGTAAGCTGCGGCAATTGTAGCCATAACGGCGGTAAAGAAAACGGTGGCGCCAATGCCAGCATATTTGGTGCGTTCGCCGGATGAACATTCGTCAAGAATAGCGGTATCTGATCCAGAGCAGAAGATGAAAAAGCGTTGTAGCATATTGATTTTAGATTGATGAGACTATATAACGTAATTTGAATCAGTTTGTTACAAGTTTTTGTTGAAAATTATGAAAATCTTCTATCGTTTTAAAGCGAAGTGGCCACGATAAATCATTCCATTTTTGAAGATTGCTTTAAACCAATAATCCGAAGAAGGCATTTGCCTGCCATTGTAGGTGCCATCCCAGCCGTTGCTATCAAGGTTAAGAAAATAAAGGATTTTACCAAAACGATCGAAGATTTCTACGAGATCTAGTTGTTCATTTTGGCGATTTTGACCTATTATCTGCCAATAATCGTGGAAACCATCATTGTTTGGGGTGAAGAAATTTGGGAAGCCAATAACGTATGCTATGAGGGTTGTTGTTCCACAACCGTTAGTGTCTTTTACCATAACCAAATGTTCACCAGGGACGACATTTTCAAAAACTGGACTTTGCTGAAAGGGACCATTGTCAAGCGCGTATAAGTAATTGCCTACGCCTTCTGCAATTAACGTTAGCGTTGCGTTACCTATATTGCCTTTAAGTTGGTAGCTTACTTCTGCAGTTTCTGATGCGAGAACGATTATGGAGCGGGTGTTTGTGCAAGAATAGTCTTCACCATTTATGGTTTTATGGCGGGTTACTGTTATGGTATAATTGCCGGGTTCATTTATTTCAATGGTGGGAGTTATTTCGCCATTTGACCAATTGAATTCTGCATCTGTGATTGTTCCTGTTAAACCTGAATCTATTGTAATTAATTCGGGGTACGTATTTTGGCAATAGATGTAATTTTCTTCACCTTCAAATTCTGGGGTATTGATCACGTTGAGCTTTATTTTGGCAGTTCCAAGGCAACCACGGCCACCAGAGATTCGTGCATAGATGGTTTGGGTATTTGCTTGGGTATTTGTGAATGGATTGGGCAATGGGTTGGTTTGCGTAATTGCTTCGTTGTAGGAAAGATGGTAGGTTACTTCTGTATTGTTTCTGAAGAGTATTTGTAATTGGGTAGTGGTTTCAGAAAAATTAAAGCTTGCAAAACCAGGTGTGCCTTCTGTGGAACAATTCACCAGAAAGAAATCTGAAACGGTGTTTGTTGTGGTTTTTAAAACTACTTCTGCTATGCCTATGCAGCCGTAATCTGAGACTACACGGGCATAAACAATCTGGTTGGATTGGCTATTGGTGTATCTTTCTGGATTTCTTATTGGGTTTATGTTGTTTTGCGCGTCAGCGGCGCTTGTGTGGAAAGAATAAACACGAAGCAACGGATCGCCATTGATGATGTTTTCTTCTGCATCAAAAAGATTGAAAGTTGCGCGGCCATCGGCTAGTGGCTCGCACTGATATAGGTCTGTATTTTGGACACTGACTGGGCCTGCGTATTGAATTAGAACTTCGTCTGTGGCGATGCAGGCGTTTCCGAAATCTATTTCCACTTTATATATGCCTGCTGAGTTTATGGATAATTGTGCTGATGTTTCGCCATTGATGATTACGCCGTCTTTATACCATATGTATCCCAAAGGAGATGTTCCTTGTGGCGTGGCATCGAGTATATAGGTTTCGTTTTCACAAAGCGGGTTGTTGTTGACGAAACTACGGTCTGGACCGAGGTTTGCGGCGATGTTGAAACTGCCACCTTCAAGGAAGACTGCGGAGTCGTAACGATAATTGGCCTCGTCCGCAATTACTAATTTTATGTGGTAGGCTTGGTTTACGGTTACTGAGGTTTTGGCTATGAGGATTTTGGTTTGGCCATTGAAGTTTATGGGTACGTTGGATCCGTTCCAGCCTTCAAAATAGGTATCATTAATTGGTGGGCAAGCACCTGGAATGCCAGAATGAACAGTGGTTACTAAAACTGGGGTATTGGTTCCCGGTACGAGTGCAATGTTGGTGTAAGTTCCGCCTATCGGCTTTATCAAAAAGGCGAAGGCATCACTATAAATACAGGTGTTCGGATTGCCTTCTTGGTATTCTTCTGAGGCGAAAAGATAGCGAAACTGGATATTGTCTGCATTGGGTATAAAATCGAATTCTATTATTGTGGCATTTGTAGTATTGGTTATATTTAAGGCTGTTTCTAGGTCTTGATCGCCGTTCCAGTTGGGGGCATCGTCATCGCTTAGGGTTGTGTTGGGACCGGGGATGTGGTTTAGTTTGCCAGTGCTCATCACAATGCCTTTAGCAAAAGGGAAGATGCTTCCGTTAGTGGAGAAATAACCAAAGCTTTTATCGCCATCGGGGAAGTTTCCACTTGTTGTGCTAGTAACCACAACGTTGCTGATGCAACCACTGTCTATAAGGATTTCTTCAACGAGCTGTTGGGGTGTGTAGGTGGTGGCATCTACCTGAATGTTTTGGCTTCTGGCAACCGAAATGCAAAAAACTGCCAACAACAGGAAAATAAACAACTTCATTTAATAGGGTTACTTTTCTTTTATAGCGGAGACAAATTTAGGGATTTAGGTTTCTTGTTTCAAGTTTCCTATTGAAAGTTTAAAGGGTAGGATATGTTTGTGGTTATTTGTTTTTCGCTAAATCTTCGGTGATGAGTTGACTGAAAATGGGGGCTTTTAATTTACAGCTTTGGAAATTTTATTATTTTAATAAATTTATGAAAATACATTATTAATATCTGAAATTAAATTATTTAATATTAAAAATAAATTAATATAAAATAACACTAAATTAGTATTATTTGAAAATAAAATAAAATTTTAAGAAAGAATAAAATTTTTTTT
>JAGQYZ010000223.1 GCA_020435865.1 Aequorivita sp.
ATTTTCAGAAGTAGGCGAGAACAAGCAATTACTTATAGCCATTGTTGTGCGTTCGTATTTTTTATTCAGTTGAAATCAGAAAATTGTGCATTTTCAAAAATAGCTAAAACCTTTGCCTACCATATCCTTATTATCATGAATTCCAATTGTTGGTCAACGAACTCTAAAACAACACAATATAAACTTCCAATAATAGATTTATTTTTTCTACTTCAAAAAATCCTTTTTTTGAAAAGCTGGATTTGGGTATGTATAAAATCCTTCACCCGTAGCCACACCTAATTTATTTTTATTAATGAAATTTTCTTCTAAATATTTCACCACTTTTATCTTGTTGGCATCCTGTGTTTTCTCGGCTGCTATTTTATTTATGTTGTAAGCTGTTGTAATGCCCACAACATCCAATATGGCACATGGACCTACGGGGGCACCTGTAGCCTTCATCCATGTTTTATCCACGGTTGGTGGGTCAGCAACTTCATTGACAACTAGATCGAGTGCAGCACCTAAAAGAGGTACAAGTAAAGAATTGAGAATATAACCGGGCTGTTCTTTGTGCAATGGCAAAGGCAACATTCCAATTCTTTTTGCAAACTCCACCACATCGTTGAACACTTTGTGCGAAGTAGTTGGATGCCCCATAATTTCTGCGGTATTGTGTTTCCAAATTTCGTTGGCGAAATGCAGGGCAACAAATTTCTCCGGTCTTCCAGTAGAGGAAGCAAACTGACTTGGTAAGAGTGTGGAAGAATTCGTAGCAAAAACAGTTTTTGCGGGGGCAACTTTTGCTAACTGCTCGTAAAAACCGATTTTAATCTGCGGATTTTCCGGTACGGCTTCAATCAGCAGGTCGGCATCTTTTACAGCCTCTTCTAAATTAGATGAGTACCTTAATTTTTGATATGTATCTTCCAATTGTTGCTGACTTGCATTCAAATCACTTTTAAATGCGGAACTCATAATTTCAAACTTGCCTTTTGCTTTTTCCAATACTTCATCATTAATGTCATAAACGGTGACATTAAATCCATGAAATGCCGTCTGGAAAGCAATTTGATAGCCTAATACGCCACTTCCGGCTACTGTAATATTTTTATAATTCATATTATTTGTTCTTTATCCATTCTTGAATTTTATGAAACTGCTCTTGAAAGAAAGATTCATGTTCTTCTTCCAATGTTTCGCTTTCGGGTAAGATATGCTCGAAATAACTGTCTTTCAAAATTTTCCTTAAGATGCTTTCACCTGGGATCGGTCTATAATCATTTAGTGATTTTGTAGCTTTCAACAACTGTCTAATATCGTATTGCAACGGTATGATATCAGGCACCTGCTTGTTCAGGTTCAACAATTCGTAAACGGCAATACGGGCAGTTCTAACGGAACTTTCCATGGTAAAGACAATATCATTGTTGGTCTCTACAAATTGTCCCACCAATCCTAAATTTTTACAACCTTCGGGAACTACATTTGGTCTGTCTCCCTTTGCTCTTGGCATAAACATTGAAGTGATGTAGGGCATAAATGTGGTGTGTACAATGGTGTTTTCAATAACATCATCAATTTGGTCAAGAATACCTAGGTGATAGCAAAGTTCAGTCAGTATTTCGTCTCCTGTACATTGAGGCATTGCTTTTTTTACATAATTTCCTTCTTTATCCATGTATAATGAATACACCCAAAGAACTAGAACATCATCGGGTTGGTTAGGAAAGTGTGGCTGTCGGTTACAGGTAAAGCTCATTAGCCAATCAGAATCGGTAATGGTAATAATGCCTCCCGTTGCAGTTTTTCCTGAATACGGGTCGTTAATGGTATATTCTTTCAACTTTTCGGTAAAGGCAGACGGTTTACATGTTAATGTTGCCGATTCCCAAGAAGATTTTTCAATATCGCCACAGAATTTTTCAGGACGACCAAAAATCTCGGATTTTGCCGCTAAATTTTTCCATAATTTCCATCCGGCACTTTGTCCGCTCGAATCGTTGTCCATTTTTATGATCGGTGCGGTTTTGTTTGTTCCATAAAACGTGTCCTCGGTCATGGAACCGGTGGTCACAATAACATAATCATCTTTCCCTATTGGTATTCTCACTTCCTTTCCATCTTGTTCGGTAACAATGCCTTCCACCACTTTACCATGGATATTACTGTGAATGTCCAAATCTTTTACCAAAGTATTCAGCTGAATTTGTACGCCTTTTGACTCTAAATGTTTTCGCAAAGGCGTAATGAACGTATCGTATTGGTTGTATTTAGGGAAAACCAGACAGGAAAAATCTTTCATTCCATCAATGGCGTGAAGAAAACGGTGCATGTACAGTTTGCATTCCAATAGGCTGTGCCAATTTTCAAAGGCGAACATGGTGCGCCAAAAGAACCAAAAATTACTTTCTAAAAATTCTTGGCTAAAATAATCTTCAATCGTTAAATCGTCTAAATCTTCTTTTTTCTTCAACAATAATTTCACAATGGCTAATTGGTCTTTTCGCTCCAGTCCGAATTTGCTGAAATCCTGAATTTCACCTTGGTTGTGTATCAAACGGGCTTTGGAATAGTTGGGGTCATTGTCGTTTACCAATCGGTATTCGTCTAATACGCTGTACGGTTCAGGAAGTTCTTCGGCTGGAATATCCTGAAACATATCCCAAAGATTCTCATAGGTCATATCCATTTCCCTCCCTCCTCGGATAATATATCCGTCTTCGGCATTTCCGGCACCATCCAAAGAACCGCCATCAACATGCAATTGGTCTAAGAAAATGATGTTTTTGCCAGGGATTTTTCCATCACGTATAAAATAATATGCTGCCGACATACCCGCAATACCACTACCTACAATGTATACTTTGCTGTTCTCATAAGATTTTGGGGGAATACCGATATTTCTTTGATAATTTCCAATCTGATCCGAAAAAGGCATGGTTTTTTCCTTGGTGTTCAATTGTACTTCTTTACTCGAATCCGGCTCGTGGTTTACATTTCCATACTCTTTTGATTTCGATAGAAGCGAACCGAACTTATCTGTTATTTTCTTCATTGTTAAAGTATTTGATTATTTAATGATAACAAAGATATGGTTATACTTAAATTTTCATGTATCCTTTAATTCGGTATTTGTGTCCGTTAATTCTTATCGGACTATGTTTTGTCTTGTTCTATATTGTGAAGGTGAAATTGTGGTATGTTTTTTAAAGAAGCGCCCAAAGGCAGAGGTAGAATTGAAGTGTAACTGAAATGCAATTTCAGTTACTGTGAGTTCAGGATTTCCCAATAGTACATACGCTTCTTTTAGCAGTATTTCATTAATGACTTCATGCGGTGTTCTTCCACTTGTTTTTTTTACTATTTCAATTAAATATTTATTAGAAATATGCAATTGGTCGGCATACAATTGTACTGTTTTAAGTTCAAAAATTTGTTCTTGTACCAGTTTCCTAAACTTCAAATATATAGTAGAAATGACTTGGTCTTTACTTTCTGGTTCGTTAGCATAGCGATGTGTAATTTCGGCAACTTCAAGTAATATGTTAAAAATAATACTTCGAATAATTTCATCAATAAAATTTCCGTGGGTTTTAGTTTTATGTTTTAAGTAATCAAGCAAGGTCAATATATGTTCTATGTCTTTTGCGGGTGCATTTAATAAGGAATAGCTACCTTGTTGAAACAGACCACTTTTTTCAATAATAAATGGGTTAGAAATATTTTTGAGTAAGAAATTTTTTTCAAAAAACAGAAGTTTCATTTTAAAATCTTTACTAAACTTCCTAAAATGGACAATGGTAGATGGTGCAGAAATAAGAAAACTATTTTGTTGAACAAGATAATTATTGCCATCAATTTCCATAGTCATTTTTCCGCTTGTACATATGCACAGTGAATAAAAATCCATACGGAACGAGTTCTCAGGAAATTGAAAAATCGATTTCCCTGAAGAAATATAGTAAGGCTTATCACAAGCTACACCATAAAACGAAAGTGTTTGTTTTAGATTTTGATACAAATGATTTTATTTTTATATGACGCACAACGCTCACGCGGATATGGC
>JAGQYZ010000224.1 GCA_020435865.1 Aequorivita sp.
ATGGAAGCTTCTTTGTATTCAGGAACACTTTCCAGGATATATTCCATATCTATATATCCTATTCGAACGCCTCTTTGTGCCTCTGCCATGAAGGTGAAGCAAAAAAGGGCAAGGGTAAAAAAAAGTATTTTTTTTGTCTTCATATTATTTGGTTGTTGTTTAAGAAAATATCGTGCCAATAATTAAAATTGTTGTCCAATGATAAAGTGGGTTTGCCACCCATTTCGTTCTGTTCCGCCCAAAACAGGGTCGAATCCATAACCAAAATCGATGCCCAATAGCCCAAATGCTGGCATAAATATACGCAATCCTGCGCCAGCGGAACGTTTTAGTTCAAAAGGATTGTAATCCTTGAACCCATCATAGGCTGCTCCACCTTCTGCAAAACCAAGCACATAGATAGATGCCATCTGTGCGAGAGTAACTGGATATCTTACCTCTAACGAAAATTTATTGTAAATCGTATTTCCGTCAACGCTAGATAATGATTGGTTGGGGTAACCTCTTAATTGAATTACCTCACGCCCATCTAAACTATAGGCTCCAAGACCATCACCACCCAAAAAGAATCTTTCAAATGGAGGCACACCTCGATCTTGATTGTAGGCGCCCAAAAATCCAAATTCTGTATTGGTGCGAAGCACTAATTTTTCGTAAAGGCGTGTGTACCAAGTTCCTTTGAATTTAATTTTATAATATTCAAGCCATTTAAAACGCTCTTGGTCAATTTGAGAAATCCGTTTGGAAGCATCAACATAGTCAGGATTGTCGCTGGTAATAAGATCAAGTTCTGCCCTCTCTTCAGATAGTGCTTTATAATCTGTATTATTAAATGACGAATAGGGCAAGGTCAATTTAGCAGTAATACTAAAATCTGAACCCTGTGTAGGATAAATGGGGTTGGTAGCGGTATTGTTTCGGCTTATGCCTATAGTGTATGCTAAATTATTTGAGTACCCATCACCGAAAGTGAATAATCCTGTGTTGTAATTGTTCAGGTTGTAATGTTGAAAACTTATGGCGTTGGACCAAACAAAATAATCATCTGGCCATTTTACTTTTTTTGCTAAGCCTACCGAACCGCCCGTAATGGTAAAGCTTCTTGATTTGTCAGCCTGTCTGTTATTGTAATCGTAAAAATTCTGAATGGTATGTGAGAATGATGTAGATAACTGCACGGGTTTTTTTCCTCCCAACCATGGTTCAGTAAGTGATAAGCTATAGGTTTGATAATAACTGCTGGCTTGCGCTCTAAGTGATAATTTTTGCCCATCACCCATTGGCAAAGGTTTATATGCTTTAAGGTTGAAAAGATTACGAAGCGAAAAGTTATTAAATGAAAGACCTAGTGTTCCCACAAAACCACCGCCGCCATAACCTCCTTGAAGTTCAATTTGGCTGGACCCTTTTTCAACTACTGAATATTCTAAATCAACAAGCCCGTTGTTTTCATCTACTTTTTTGAAGTTCGGTGTAAGCTGTTCTGGGTCAAAGAAGCCCAATTGACCTAATTCACGAATAGTTCTTATAACATCACGTTTACTATATTTTTGGTCTGGCCGTGTTCTTAATTCTCTATAAATAACGTGGTCGTTGGTGCGATCGTTTCCTACTACTGTAACATGGTCAAAGTAGAACAAACTACGCTCCATAATTCTAATTTCAAAATCTATGGTGTCATTACGAACGGCTACTTCTACAGGGTTTATACGGGCAGCAAGGTATCCGTTGTTTTGGTAGAGATTGGTCATGTCCTCTGCATCTGGAGCAGAGTCGTCTTGAATACGCTCCTGCAGCAAAACACCATTGTA
>JAGQYZ010000225.1:0-2041 GCA_020435865.1 Aequorivita sp.
AAGAAGCCGTACTCAAGTCTGTTGCTGTACTTTCAAAATAGGACGTGTTTTTCAAAGTATTGTTATTTTGAAAATCACTGATGATTTGCTGTGCGGTGATTTCGGTTTCCGTAAAGACAAAGAAATTTTCCATTTGAAAGACATAATTAGCCTTTTCAGAATTTATAAAAGGCGAAAATGTCTTTCGGAACAATTCCGGTTCACTAAAACTGCTTATTTCAATCTCCCGAAATTCACTTTTTTCGGAAACATAGCGCGCCAAAACATCATTCGTTAAAGAAGCGTCAATGCTTTTTATGAAAATAGCAGTTTCGGTTTTAAACTGAATGGTGCCAACTTCACTAACGGAACCAAAGATTCCTGTTGTTTGCGTGATGTCTTTTTCACCACGAAAATCTCGAAGATTTTTTTGGAATTTTTCAGCATCATTAAAAGTAAAGCTCACTGCGCCCAATGCGTCTGTTGGCACCAAAGCCGAAACGTCATTCTGCTGTGGCACTTGTCCTTCAAAAACGTTTAAAAGCTGTGGAATGCTGTCCGTAGCTAAAGTTATCCCGATAGCGCTGAAAGATTCTGGAGCAATTGCAATATCCAGTGCGCTCCACGAAGTGAAATCTATTTTTGTGGAATCGTTTAATGAAACTTTATTTCCACGAATTAAAGCTGTAAATCCATTTGAAGACGGCAGATTGAAAACTTTTTTGAAAGTTTCGTCCCTTTCGGTTTTTCTTTTTAAAATATCTTGCAATAGTTGTTGCGAAGATGAAACCACAAACACACTGTCAATGATTGTAGAATATGCAATTTCCCTGTCAATTGTAATCCGTTGGAACGAATTGCCATCTAATGTTAGCGTCTCAATAGTCTTGTTTTTAAGGGAATCTGACTGAAAAAGGTTTTTTGTGTTTTTTGAAATAAAGGTATATGCCGAAACGGAATCATTTACCTTGTTAATGCAAAAAAGACTTTGCGCAGTAGGGTGCAGATTTTTTAGCAAAGCCTGCTTCTGAGAAAAAAAAGAATAAGGCGCTGTTTTTTCAAATTTGGAAAGCAACGAATTGTTTTCAATGTCTGCTTGTAAATTTTCAAAATCTGAAATTTTAAAAACCAAAGAAGCATTTTCAGGAACAAAATCCATCAATGTTCCCGTTTTTGGTGGCGTTTTATCACAACCTCCAAAAATTCCCAAAAATATTGGAATGAAAAGTAAAAGCTTAAAAAATTTCCCCAGAATTTTTACCATAACACAAAAGTAGTAAGGAATAGTGATGGTTTAGCGTTTAGTTGAAATACTTTATTGACGGGTTTTCAACAGTCCCCTCCGCCTTGGGCACCTCTCCTGAAAAAGCGGAGGGACAGTTTTATAGATTTAATTCTAGCTGATCCGGCAAAAGCTTAAAGCTTCTCCTATGAAAAATTGTTGCTCCGTGAATTCGAATCGCTTCGCGGTGTTCTTTTGTTGGGTAGCCTTTGTTTTGTTTCCAGTTATATTGTGGAAAATCATTGTGAAGTGCCGTCATATATTCGTCCCGATAGGTTTTTGCTAATATGGAAGCAGCAGCAATATGCAGAAATTTTCCATCGCCTTTCACCACACATTCAAAAGGAGTTTTTCCAAAAGGCTTAAAACGGTTGCCATCAATGGCGATAAATTCGGGAGGATGCGAAAGCCCTTCAATAGCGCGGTGCATTCCCAAAATAGAAGCGTTTAAGATGTTTATCTTGTCAATTTCATCCATCATAACATGGATTACTTTAAAACTGATAGCTTCCCGCTCAATAATATCTTTCAGTTCCAGTCGTTTTTTTTCTGAAAGTTGCTTGCTGTCCGTTAAAAAAGGATGTTGAAAATCATCTGGAAGAATTACTGCGGCTGCGGTTACTGGCCCTGCCAAACAGCCGCGTCCTGCTTCATCAGTGCCGCACTCTAGGAGATTTGGATTTATTTTTAGCTTTAGCATATTTAATTCAAAATTCTAAAAAATTAAAATATCCGTCAAATAAAGAAGCCCCAAATTCCAAAAAACAAATATCAAATAAA
>JAGQYZ010000225.1:2072-6833 GCA_020435865.1 Aequorivita sp.
AAACCTCAAAACAGCAAATTTCATATAACTTTCAAAAAATAAACCATGTTGAACCTACCTTTTGTTTTTTAATATTGAGATTTGGAGCTTATTTGGAATTTGATACTTGTCATTTGAAATTTTGTTTGTCAAAACTTTAAACTAAAAATAAATTACCTTTGCCCGAAAGCTATATTACAGATGAAAAAAACACTTTTGCTACTTTTTATTTTGATCGCTTCGGCAACGGTGTTTTCACAGAACCCTTCAAATAAGAAAGAAAAACCTCCGATTGATTATTATAAAATTATTTCGGCAGATCGCGACACTACTTTTGTAGACACCACGCTTTCTATTAAGAAAAAATATAAGTTCAATTATTTAAGGAAGGACAATTTTGAACTGCTTCAGTTTTCAAACGTGGGACAGACTTATAATTCGCTTGCTTATACTTTTGACCGTCTTAATTTGAAGCCGCTTTTTGTGGCACAGTCGCACCATTTCAATTACAAAGAAATTGAAGATGTGAATTATTTTAATGTCCCAACACCTTTGACAGAACTTTATTTCAAAACTGCTTATGCACAAGGACAGCAATTGGATGCTTTTTTTACGGTGAATACTTCGCCTCAATTCAATTTTTCCATTGGTTATAAAGGAGTTCGCTCGCTTGGGAAATACCAGCATATTTTGACGAGTACGGGAAATTTTCTTTTCACTTCAAATTATCACACCAAAAGCAAGCGCTACGTTGCCCGTGCCCACGTAGCGGCTCAGGATATCTATAACCAAGAGAACGGTGGGTTGACTGATAATTCCTTACAACTTTTTATAAACGACGACCCAGAATTTAGAGATCGTGGCAGGTTGGACGTGAAATTTGAGGATGCCGAAAACAAACTGAAAGGACTTCGTTTTTATGGGGACCATTTTTATGAATTGCTCAGCCAGCGAGACAGTACAGGATATTCAATACTTACCATTGGAAATGTATTAAGTTATGAAGAGAAATCGTTTAGGTATAACCAAAGTAAACCATATACATTTTTTGGTCCTTCTTATGAAACATCAAACCTTGAAACGAAAACAAAGCTGGAAGATTTCAACGTGAAAGCGTATGCAAATTTCAATAATTCCCTCATTGGAAAAATAACGGCTTGGGTAGGATATAACGATTTCAATTACGGGTACAATTCGGTTTTAATTCTTGATGAAGAGCGGATTCCAAATAGAATTAAAGGAAATATAATTGAAGCCGGAGCTGGATATGAAAAGGAATACCGAGGTTTTAAACTTTCGGGAAAAGGCGCCATAAACGTAGCTGGTGATTTTGATGGGAATTATTTGCAAGGCGCAGCTTCCTATGATTTAAATGATGAATACAGTGCCAAAGCATCGATTACTGTTCATTCCGTAGCGCCAAATTTCAATTTTCTTTTGTATCAAAACGATTACCAAAATTACAATTGGAAAAACGAGCTGAACAACGTAAAAACCCAAGAGCTGAAATTTGAAATCAATACCAAAAGATTTGGAAATGCCTCCGTGGGCTATACAGGAATTGACGATTATGCTTACTTCGGAATAAAAGCAAACGACAGCACGCCGTCACCAATGCAAGCAACCGAAAGGGTTGATTACTTAAAAATTAAAGCCCAAAAAGAATTTACGTTTGGAGTTTTCGGTTTAGAAAACACCTTGATGTACCAACAAGTTTTAAGCGGTGAAACAGTATTCAATGTGCCACAAATTATCACCCGTAATTCAGTTTATTACGAGGATCATTGGTTTAAGCGCGCACTTTTTATGCAAACAGGAGTTACGTTTAAATACTTTACAAAATATAATATGAACGCCTACGATCCCGTACTAGCAGAGTTTTATGTGCAAAACAATCAAGAATTGGGTGGCTTTCCGTTGGTAGATATATTCTTTAACGCAAAAATACGGCAGACGCGTATTTTCTTTATTTATGAAAACTTCACTTCTATCTTTGGTGGAAAGAATGAATATTTTTCTGCTCCTGGCCAGCCGTATCGTGATAATGTATTGCGGTTTGGTTTGGTTTGGAATTTCTTCTTATAAAAAAACCCGCCAGTCTGGACGGGTTTTTTGTCAGGTCGAGCCCTTCGGCTTCGCTCAGGATAAACTAAAGTCGAGACCTAAATTTTAGTCCCTCAAAAGGCCTCTAGAAATTACGATCTTCTGAATTTCTGAAGTACCCTCATAAATCTGCGTGATTTTTGCGTCGCGCATCAAACGTTCTACGTGATATTCTTTCACATAACCATTTCCGCCATGCACCTGAACCGCTTCCACGGTTACGTCCATTGCTACTTGGCTAGCGTATAGTTTTGCCATAGCACCACTCATATCATAATTATTGCCCTGGTCTTTGTCCCAAGCCGCTTTCATCACCAAATGGCGTGCAGCTTCAATGCTCGTATGCATATCGGCAAGTTTGAAAGCAATGGCTTGGTGGTTGCAAATCTCAGTTCCGAAAGCCTTTCGTACTTTAGAATATTCGCGGGCAAGATCGTAAGCTCCCGCGGCAATTCCCAAAGCTTGGGCAGCAATACCGATACGTCCACCAGAAAGGGTTTTCATCGCAAATGTAAATCCGAAACCATCTTCGCCAATTCTGTTTTCTTTCGGAACTTTTACATCATTGAATATTAGCGAATGTGTATCGCTTCCGCGGATTCCAAGTTTGTCTTCTTTTGGGCCAATTTCAAAACCTTCCCAACCTTTTTCAACAATAAAAGCGTTTATGCCTTTGTGCTTTTTTTCTTTATGGGTTTGTGCAATTACCAAATAATAATCTGCAGAACCACCATTGGTAATCCAGTTTTTGGTACCGTTCAAAATGTAATGATCGCCATTTTCAATAGCAGTAGTTCTTTGTGAAGTGGCATCGCTACCGGCTTCAGGTTCGCTCAAGCAAAATGCGCCAAGTTTTTCACCTGTAGCTAGTTTGGTAAGATATTTTTGTTTTTGATCTTCTGAACCATATTTTTCAAGTCCGTAGCAAACCAAAGAGTTGTTCACGGAAACAATCACAGAGCATGAAGCGTCAATTTTGCTCAGTTCTTCCATCACCAAAACATAGCTCATTGTATCCATTCCGCCACCGCCATATTTTGGGTCCACCATCATCCCGAGGAAGCCGAGTTCGCCCATTTTCTTAACCTGTTCGGCAGGAAATTTTTGAAGATTGTCACGTTCAATAACGCCCGGAAGCAATTCTGTGCGTGCAAAATCGCGAGCTGCATCGCGAATCATTAACTGTTCTTCGGAAAGACTGAAATCCATAGGCTTTTTATAAGTAAGAATTGTGTGTTAATAAGAAAGGGCAAAGGTACTTATAAAAAGCAAATTCCAAAAGGTCAAATTCCAAATTCCAAATGTGCTAAGATTGTTTGTAATTTGTGAATTTTTTAAAACATCATTAGTATCTTTAAACTTATAAAGTTCCCAAAAAATTGGAAAGCGACAAATACCATATTATAGGAGTGATGAGTGGCACCTCGCTCGATGGAATTGATTTGGCAGAAATTTATTTTACATATTTTGAAAAAAAATGGAATTTTGAAATTCTAGCTGCGCAAACAGTCCCGTATTCCTCATTTTGGAGCGGGGAGCTTCGCGAGGCTATAAATTTTTCCAAAGAACAACTGGAAAGATTGGATTTTAAATATACTGAAAAGCTTTCCGAAGAAATTTTAAAATTCATAAAAAAACATAACATTCTTGAAATTGACGCAGTTTGCAGCCACGGCCATACCATTCTGCACCAGCCCGATAAGGGGTTTACATATCAAATAGGCAATCTGCCGCGCATTTCAAAATTACTCGGGCAAACCGTGGTTTGTGATTTTCGCGTGCAAGATGTGGAACTTGGTGGACAAGGTGCGCCCTTGGTGCCCATTGGAGATAGGTTGCTATTTTCAAAATATGATTATTGCCTGAACTTGGGAGGTTTTGCAAACTGTTCTTTTGAAAAAAATGGCAAACGAATTGCTTTTGATATTTGCCCAGCAAATATCGTTTTAAACAAATATGCCGAAAAACTTGGGAAGGATTTTGACGAGGGTGGAAAAATGGCAGCTTCTGGAAAAGTGGATGGAGCATTGCTCAACAAATTGAATTCCCTTTCGTTTTATTCTGAAAAGCCTCCGAAATCTTTAGGATTGGAATGGGTTCAATCAACCATCTTTCCACTTTTGGAAACTTCTAAAATTTCTTCTGAAGATATATTGCGAACCTTTACAGAACATATTGCCGTGCAACTTGCCAAGCAGTTTTCTGAACAGGCTTCCGTTTTAATAACAGGTGGTGGCGCTTATAATTCTTTTTTGGTTGATAGGCTAAATAAAATTGCACAGGTAGAAGCAGCAATTCCTTCCCCAGAAATTATAGAATATAAAGAGGCACTCATTTTTGGACTATTGGGTGTTTTGAAATTGCGAGATGAGGTGAATTGTTTGGCGAGTGTAACTGGGGCTTCAAAGAATCATTCTTCGGGAAAAATATTCTATCCATAAATTTTACCTAAAATAAATATAAACCCCTTACAAGTTTTTTATATTTGTCCTCACACTCCGAAACTTTAGCGAAGGAGTGCCTTAACTTTCCATATTTAATGAAGGAATTACTTAAAAAGTACGAAGAAAAAGATCCCGAAATAGTTTTCCATTGGAATGACCCCGAAACTGAGGCCGAAGGTTGGACGGTAATTAACTCCCTGCGTGGTGGTGCTGCCGGTGGCGGAACCCGCATGCG
>JAGQYZ010000226.1 GCA_020435865.1 Aequorivita sp.
TAACTAAAAACAAACTTTAAGTCGATAGCAATGAAAAAATTATTTTCTATTATGGCGGTTGCCGCAATCGTTTTTGTAGGCACGTTTAACGCGAATGCTGCAACAGCGCAGACAATGCCAACCAGCTCACAAGCTCTGCTTACAGCAGCAACAGTTTCTATTATTCAAGATGAAGCAGCTCCTGCTGCAGAACCTGAAAAGGGATTTCACCAACAATTGAAAGAACGTTTCGTGGAAGGTGGTCCTGGATTTATGGGGATTGTACTATTGTGTTTAATTCTTGGATTGGCTATTGCTATTGAAAGAATTATCTACCTTAACCTTTCAACAACAAATACTCAAAAATTAGCTCAGGATGTTGAAGATGCATTAAACAGTGGTGGCATTGATGCTGCTAAAGAAGTATGCAGAAACACAAAAGGTCCTGTTGCATCAATTTATTATCAAGGTCTTGACCGTGCCCACGAAGGCATTGACATTGCTGAAAAAGCAGTTGTTGCTTACGGTGGAGTTCAAATGGGACAACTTGAAAAGAACGTATCTTGGATATCGCTTTTCATCGCTTTGGCTCCTATGCTTGGTTTCATGGGTACAGTAATCGGGATGATTATTGCCTTCGATAAAATTCAGGCAGCAGGTGATATGAACCCTTCTCTTGTGGCAGGTGGTATTAAAGTAGCACTTTTAACAACAGTATTCGGTTTGATCGTGGCTATTATCCTTCAAATTTTCTACAACTATATTATCGCTAAAATTGATAGTATTGTTAACAGTATGGAAGACGCTTCCATTACTTTGATCGATATGTTATTTGACTACAAACAAAAAAACAAAATCTAAACAAACCACAAGATGGCATTACATAAAATTTTAAAAATAGTAGCATTGCTTCTTAGCGTTGCAGGGATTATTTTTCTTGCAATGATCATCTCGAAAGGAGATACCGTTGTCGCTGAAACAGGCGAAGGTGTGGATGGATTTTTGTATGTGGCTTACATAATATTTGCTATAACAATAATATTCGTACTCTTTTTCGTGTTGAAAGGAATTTTAGCTGGAAACATTAAGAATACCTTAATTTCTGTTGGAGCATTTTTGCTTATAGTAGTTATATCTTACGTATTGGCAAAAGGTACACCAATGGAAATGCAAGAAGGTGAAATGCTTTCAGCCAGTGGTTCAAAATGGGTCGGTACGGGATTGTATACATTCTACATAATGGCAGTATTGGCTATTGGAGCAATGATTTTCAGCGGAATTAAAAAAGTAACAAAATAATGGCAAGAAGAGCAACACCTGAAGTAAACGCAGGGTCGATGGCTGACATCGCTTTCCTATTACTTATCTTTTTCTTGGTAACAACCACCATTGAAAAAGACAAGGGTATAGCGAGACAGTTGCCGCCCAAAGAGCCGCCTACAGACGAGCAAGTGAAAATTAAGGAAAAAAACCTCTTTATTGTTAATGTTAACAGAGAAGATCAATTGCTTGTAGAGGAAAAACTGATGGAGCTTAAAGATCTACGCCAAGCAGCAATCGATTTTCTTGACAACGGGGGAGCATCCTCTGGAACTGCGGAATATTGTGATTACTGTAAAGGCAAAAGAAATCCGGAATCATCGGATAATCCTGATAAAGCAGTTATATCTGTTCAGAATGATAGGCTTACTTCATATAAAATGTATATAGCTGTTCAAAACGAACTTGTAGCTGCATATAACTTTTTGAGAGATCGGGAATCACAAAGATTGTATGGTTGGAAATTTACAGAAAAGACGAAAGACCTTGATGAAGGAAAGATAAAAGGCGAAGTTGCAAAAGAGGCGTTACAACAAAAACTGGAAACTATTCAAAAGCTATTCCCTCAAAAACTTTCTGAAGCAGAACCTAAAAAAACTGGACAATAACAAGAAGAGTATGTCAAAATTCACAAAGAAAAAAAGCAGCGAATTGCCCGCAATTTCTACAGCATCCCTTCCGGATATTGTATTTATGTTACTATTCTTTTTTATGGTAGTAACAGTGTTGCGCGACGACAATTTGTTGGTTCAGAATAAATTACCAAAAGCAGATCAGGTTGAAAAACTTAAAAAAGATAGATCTGTTTATATTTATGCAGGAAAACCGAGTTCTAGATATCAGGACAAATTTGGTTCAGAGCCTAAAATACAAATTGGTGATAAGTACACTGATCTTTCCAATATTAAATTTGCACTAACGGAAGCACGCCAAAAACTACTTCCTGAACTTCAGGATTATGTGATGGTTGCACTAAAAGTTGATGAAAAGACAAATACTGGAATGGTTACAGACATTAAACAGGAATTGCGTGATCTTAACATGTTAAAGATTATCTACATTACTTCTCCTGGAAATGAAATAACAGAATAGTATTTAAAATTTATTTTTAAAACGCCTTGTCCTGATATTTTTGGGATCAAGGCGTTTTTTTTATTGAGCATTTCACCTGCCAGAATAACTTTGTCTAGCTGGTCTTCTTTTTTCAAAATATTTTATACAGATGAAAAATACGTTTATCTTTATGGGTATGCAAAAGGTATTTAGAATCTACTTTACTTTATTGATAGGACTTTTTTCTGTTACAGCTTTGGCGCAGGACACCATTCGCCGTGCTTCAGTTGATTCACTTTATAGAGAGGATCAGTTTTATTTTGGCATAACATATAATGCGCCTTTAAATCTACCTTCTGGAGTTAACACCCGTGGACTTTCTGGTGGTATTCAATTCGGTTTTGTTAGAGATATGCCCATTAATAAACAACGAAACATTGCACTTGCTGTTGGCGGAGGGTTTGCTTTTGACCAATTTGGCCAGAACCTTTTTATAGGCGAAACCCAAAATGGCGAAACAATATTCAGGGTTTTGGACAATACTGTGGATTTTTCACAAAACCGTTTTAGCATGGCCTTAGTTGAAGCTCCTGTGGAATTTAGGTGGCGAACTTCAACACCTTCAAGCTATAAATTTTGGAGGGTTTATGCTGGCTTTAGAGTAGGATATGCATATTGGTATAAAGCAACGTTTAAACAACCAGGAAACAATGTAAGTCAAACAAAAATTCCAGAGTTTGATCCCTTGCGGTTGTCTGCCACATTGAGCTTTGGATATAGTACCTTTAATTTTTTTGCTTCCTATACCATAAATCCTTTTTTCAAAAATGGAGTTACAGTTGAAGGAGATTCGGTTGACTTTAGAGCACTAAAGGTAGGTTTGATGTTCTATATTCTATAACCAAAGGTTGAATAAAATCAATTGTGGCAATGCACCCAATAATATTCCCACTCCAAGCTCGGGATAGGTATGCGAATCGTTATTCAGTCGGGAAGAAGCAACCCAACCATTTACAAAAAGAAAAAAACTGATAGTAATAAGCAGGTTTATTTTGAAATGTGCACTCAATCCTACCAAAAATATTAAAATTCCAGCCACGCCCATTTGGTGTAGGCTTACCTTCAATTTAAAAAACACCATGACCAGCGCACTAAAGGACGAAAAAAGAATTCCCACAAAAAAATAATACAACTCAGGGTCTTCATAAGGATCAAAAACCATTTTAATGATGAGCAACAACAGAATGCACTGTATCATTAATGGAAATTTACGTTCCTTCACTTCTTTTAAGTAAATGGTGTCCACAACCCGTAAATTTTTCAAAAGAAAAAAGGTAACAATGGGGATTAAAATAGTAATGATAGCAATTGCAAAAAGTTCCGCGCGTACCAATTGCGGGTCTATATATCTAGGCGTAACATTGTAATAAAGAATGGTACCCAAAATTGGAATCAATAGTGGGTGAAAAATATAGGAAGCAACTTTTAGAAATAATTTCATCAAATTTCTTTTCTGAGTCGTGCCACAGGCAAATCCAGTTGCTCACGATATTTTGCAATAGTTCTTCGGGCAATTGGGTACCCTTTTTCCAATAAAATCTTCGCCAGTTTATCATCAGTAAGTGGCTTCCGCTTGTTTTCTTCGGAAATGGTTATTTCAA
>JAGQYZ010000227.1 GCA_020435865.1 Aequorivita sp.
AAAGAGGTTAGTCGAGCTGAATACGTAAAGATAGTTAAAGAAAAAACAGACGAAATTCGTGAGAATTTTAGAGGTCGTGGAAACAATGGTCGTCGTGGTGGAGGATTTGGCGGATAATATTTGAACAATTATTTTTTTTACGTTCTCTACGGTTTATAAATTAACGCATAGCCGCAGAGAAGATAAAGTCTTAAAAAAGTTTAATAGAATTAAATGGGTAGAATACTAATTTCAATTTTCTGTATTTTTACACTTTCACTTTCAGCCCAAAGCATAAAGGTAAAAGGAACCATCAAAGACAGCATCGGTAATCCACTGGAGTTTGCCAATGTTATCGCAAGTATCAAATCTTCTGGGGCAACTGAATCCTATGGTATTACAAACTACCAAGGCCGTTATCAATTAGATCTTCCCAAAGGAAATAATTATATTTTAAGAGCAAGCTTTCTGGGCTATGAAACCAAGGAACAAACCGTAAATGTTCCTGCCGATGCCGAAAACATGGATTTGGATTTCATCTTAAATCCGCAGGAAAACCAGTTGGATGATGTAGAAATTGTCTATGAAATGCCCGTAACCGTAAAAGGCGACACGATTGTTTACAATGCAGACAGTTTCACAAACGGCGATGAACGAAAACTGGGCGATGTAATGAAAAAACTTCCCGGCGTTGAGGTGAACGACGATGGTGAAATTCAAGTAGAGGGAAAAACCGTTCAAAAAGTAATGGTGGAAGGAAAGGATTTTTTTGACGGCGACAGCAAGCTTGCTACAAAAAACATTCCCGCCGATGCCGTTGATAAAGTGGAAGTTTTAAGAAATTATAACGAAGTAGACCAAATGCGTGGCCTTGGCAACGATCGAGACAATGTGGCAATAAACATTAAACTGAAAGAAGGAAAAAAGAATTTCTGGTTTGGCGAGGTTACAGCCGGAGGAGGGATTGCAGATGAATATGGTGATGATAATGGTCGCTACCTAGCACATCCAAAACTTTTCTATTATAGTCCAAAGTATAGTATAAATTTAATTACGGATTTCAATAATATTGGCGAAGTCCCTTTTACATTTCGGGACTATTTTAACTTTACGGGTGGATTTAAAAACTTCAACAAAGGCGGCGGTACCAGTTTTAGAATTAGTGATAGTGACTTAGGTTTTGCCGTTTCACAGAACGATCGTGCAAAAAGGATTGATACAAAATTTTTTGCCGGAAATTTCAGTTATGCAGTAAATGATAAACTGGATATTAGTGGTTTCGGAATTTTGAGCGATAACAAAACTGATATCGTCAACAATAGCATCCGCCAATATATTTTAACTGGAATAACCGAGAATACCAATACCGAAAACGCCCAGCGCAACCAATTGGCAATGCTGAAACTGAGTAGTACCTATAAGCCAAACACGAACTTTCAGTTGGATTATGATGCGTTGGTAAAAACTTCGAAACAGTCTGAAGATGACACCACAATTTCAATAGTAGACAGCAATCAAAACGATATTTCCGAAGTAAAGGAAAACCAACCGTTTTCAATAAATCAAAATGCAAATGCGTACTATACTTTAAACGACAAAAACATTTTTGCGGCACAAGTGCAACATTTGTATCAAAACGAAGATCCGTTTTATCAAGCGGTGCAGGATTCCATTCCATTTCGGGGCGTTTTTACGGTTATAAATCCGTTGGATCCTTTCAATAGCGATTCTGATACTTTTGATCCTTTGGAGCAATCAGACCGCTATAATATTAATCAAAACAAAACAGTGAAAAGTAATAAGATAGATGCAAAGGTTGATTATTATTATGTTTTAAACAATGTGAGCAACCTTAATTTTACCGTTGGAACAACATACAGCAACCAAAAATTCAACTCTGCAATTTTTCAGATTTTGGACAATGGTAATCAAAATGCTTTTACTGATGATGATTTTAATAATGATGTAACATATAGTTTTACTGATGCCTTTTTTGGACTTCACTATAAATTGAAAAGTGGGAAATTTATTTTCACGCCGGGTGCAACGCTTCATAATTACATTCTGAAAAACGAACAATTGGGAACAACTGCAACCCAAAACGATTGGATGGTTTTGCCAGACGTAAACGTAGTTTTGGAATTGAAGAAAAGTGA
>JAGQYZ010000228.1 GCA_020435865.1 Aequorivita sp.
GATACTTTCCGAACTTTTAAAAACACAACTACTTGATAGCACTGGCACTTAGCATACTTTCTTCCACACTGATTTTTGTGGCTTTTAAGCTTTTTTCAAGGTTTAAAATCAACACATTGCATGCAATCGTGGTCAATTATATGGTGGCGTGTTGTTGCGGACTTTTTTTTCAAGAAAACGCGCTTCATTTTGGTGATATTTCGCGACTTTCCTGGTTCTCTTTTGCATTAGCCCTTGGTGCTTTGTTTATTATCGTTTTTAACTTAATGGCGCTTACAACACAGCGTAGTGGGCTTTCTGTAGTTTCAGTAGCAACAAAAATGAGCGTAGTGATTCCAGTGGTTTTTGGTTTGTTATACTATAAGGAGAGCCTTGGCATTTTAAAGTTTTTCGGAATTATTTTGGCGTTGGCTGCTGTTTATCTTGCTTCTATAAAAACAAAAGATAGCCTTAAAATAAAGGCTTCAAACTTTATTTTTCCAATTTTGGTTTTCTTGGGAAGTGGCATCATAGATACATCCATAAAATATCTGGAAGGTGAATATGTAGCCAAAAACGACATCCCAATTTTTTCAGCGACCATTTTTGCTTCAGCCGCAATTATTGGACTCATTATCATTGCCGTGAAAGCGATACAGGGAAATTTTCAATTTCAGTTTAAAAACATTTTGGGCGGTATCGGTTTGGGAATTCCCAATTATTTCTCAATCTATTTTTTGGTGCAAGCCTTGCGAAGTGGCATTTTTGACAGTTCGGGAATTTTTACCATAAATAACGTAGCAATCGTTATGTTTTCAACATTGACGGGAATTTTACTTTTCAGAGAAAAATTATTGACGAAAAATTGGATTGGAATTTGTTTAGCCATTTTGGGGATTTTACTGATTGCTTTTGAAAAAATGTAATGGAAAAAGATACCTATAAAACCATTTTAAAACCTTCAAAAGAAGTTCTTTTTAAGGAAAAAGGAAGTAAATTCTTCGGTTATGCTTTTCCTGTTTCTTCTGAAGAAAACACGAAAGATTTTTTGGAAGTTTTAAAAAAGAAACACCACACGGCAAGGCATTTTTGCTATGCTTGGCAACTCGGCAAAAATTACGAGCACTACCGCGCAAATGATGATGGTGAACCTTCAAACAGTGCAGGAATGCCCATTTACGGTCAATTGCAATCCTTTGATCTAACGAATGTTTTGGTGGTGGTTGTTCGTTATTTTGGAGGAACAAAACTGGGTGTGGGCGGTTTGATACAAGCCTACAAAACTACCGCTCAAATGGCTTTGGAAACATGCAAGATTGTAGAAAGAACTATTGATAAAAACTTTCTTTTAAAATTTGAATACCCAGAAATGAATACCGTCATGCGAATTATCAAGGACGAAGACATCAAACTTCTCAATCAAAAAATGGAATTGGATTGTGAATATGAAATTTCGATCCGCAAAAAAGACGCCGAACGTGTATTTGAATTATTTGAAAATACTTATAAAGTGACCATCAAGCAAATAGAAAATTAACTACTGTCCTTTTAACTTTTCAATTAAATAATCTGGCGCCCTCATTAACTTTTTTGTAGTACTATTTACAAAAACCAAAATAGTGGTCGCAGTAACCAAAAGTTGTTTGGACTCATTATAAATTTCATAATAAAATTCAATTTTTACATTGGGCATTTGCTTCAAAGTTGTCTTTACAGTAAGTAAATCATCATAAAATGCAGGCTGTTTATAATCAATACTAAAATGAATCACTGGCAACTGTACATTGTTGGCTTCCATCCATTTATATGAAAATCCAAGCTCGCGAAGCCATTCCGTCCTGCCTTGCTCCAAGTACTGTGCGTAGTTACCGTAATAGACTACTCCCATTTGGTCTGTTTCGCCATAACGCACTCTAATGTGTGTAAGTGTATTCTTCAAAATTTTTTGTTAATTAAAGAAAGTTTTTTTGTAGTTTTATCAAAACAGAAGTATGGGGAAAAAAAACTAATAATTCAACCCCAATCTTGTTTTTTTTATAACTTTTTTGTTCACATATTTGCACTGTTAAGAAATGGTTCGGAAACACTCCACCCCCCATTTTTTGACCACACCTTTTTAAAAACAAAAAAAACACAAATTTTAACTATGAGCAAAACTGCGGAATCGGTTTGGAACAATTGTTTGGCTTTTATCGAAGATAACATCACTTCGCAGGCATA
>JAGQYZ010000229.1:0-6030 GCA_020435865.1 Aequorivita sp.
AGTCGGCAACCCGCAAAATATTTGGCAGGGCGAAAGGATTTAGCTAATGGAAATGCACCTGTTAATTTAATTCATCGTGAGGATTGCATTTCTATTTTAATTGAAATTTTAAAAAAAGATGCCTTTGGAAAAACCTTTAATGCCGTAAACCCAAATCATCCTAAAAAATCTGATTACTATATTGAAAAGGCAAAAGAGTTTGGTTTGGAGCCGCCCACGTTTTCTGAAAATATTTATGGCGGAGGTTATAAACAGGTGGATTCTGAAAATTTGGGAAAAATCCTGAAATATTCTTTTAAAATTTCCATATAAAAAAGGAGCCATTTATAGCTCCTCTTCCGTATAAAATATAGCAAAGATTAATAAACAACCAACTTTTTGGTAGTAATAACATCCCCAGCTTTTAGGGTTACAAAATAAACTCCCGGAGTATATGAAGAAACATCCAAAGGTATAACAGCAGTATTTTCCATTTTTTCTTTTCTTTCCAAAACCTGCCCTAAATTGTTGGAAACCGTAACATCCAAACCATTAAACCCTTTGTTGGTAACGTTTAAAAAAACCTCTCCTGATGCCGGGTTGGGATACATCATAAAATTTTGGTTGTCTATAGTTGCTATACCCAAAGCATCACATTCTTCTTGGTTGTTCACAAAGGTGGTTCCAGGGTCTTTAAACCAATCGTCCAAATAGGTGGCGCCGGCATCGTCTACGAGAATGCAGTCCAAATTACCAGAGGTGCCATAGGCAACAAAAGTAACCATATTTTCGTTATTGCCGTTTCTTACGTCAAGAGTTTGGAGTGGATTATCAGCAGCGCCAAAACTCAAAAGTACTTGATTTTGGGATAAATCAAACCCGATGATGTTGTTATGGCTTGCAGAAAGAGAAGTGAGTATTGGGTTTTGGGATGTATCCAAGAATCCTGAGATATTATTGTATTCCATAGATACCAATTCTAGTAAAGGGTTGTTTGTCACATCCATACTTCCAATATTGTTGATATTACAATATAGCTGTTCCAAACCGGGGTTTTGGGAAATATCAAGTTCGGTCAAAAAATTTTCCGGGCAATTCACTATTTCGAGGGTTGGGGTTGGCGGCAGGAGTAATTCTACTACGTCGCTAGATTCACAATTTAGAGCTTGTAAATTCATATTCTGCGAAACATCCAAAAAAGGGATGCTGTTGTAAGCGCAGCCAATAAGCTCCACGGCAGTAAAATCCTCAATACCCGTTAAATCTTGGATTTGCTTCGCATATACAGTCAAGGTTGTTACATTCTCAATGTTTGCAGTGAGCACTTGACCATTGTTTGGCACCCCATCACCCATACCGTTTTGCTCCAGATAATTTTCAAAATTTGCATCCGGTATGGCAGTGAACTGTGCAAAACAGGCTAAAGAGCTTAAAAAAACTAAATAAAACAATAAATTTTTCATAACAAAAACATCTTAATGTTCTACAACCAACTGCTTGATGGTCAACTGCCCATTCTCATAAAAATGAAGGAAGTATAAACCTTCGTTTAGGCCTGAGGTATCAATAGTCTTTAAAATATTCTGGCTTTCGCCTGAAAGTACTATTACACCATAAACATCATAAATTTGGAAGATATAGGTATTGATAGGCTTATTCCTAAGATCTAAATTAAGCTCATCATCAGCTGCATTTGGGTAATAATTTAGACCTGCGGTAGCACATGGATAGCCCGAAAGGGTATAATTTGAAACCGCAGTCAAAACTGGAATAATTGTCATGGCAACCTTCATCCTGTTGCCCTGTTTTGGAGTTAAATATGACATACAAGGGGTTACGCCATACCCCATAATATTTTTCTCATCAGGGTTATAGGGATCGCCATTCGCATCCAAACCACTCCCGAGCCATTGGCAAGTAGCAAAATCTATATCATAATCCATATTTGGGTCTGCGGGGGTATCCGTTATATAATCGCCACACGTAGCTGCGTTTGAACCATTCACAAGTTCTGGGCATTCAAAAGGGTCTTGCTGCGTAGTCTCCCCTGTCCCATGGTGGGTGTGCCATAAGGAAAGGACGTGGCCCATTTCATGGGAAAGAATGTACGATTTTACCAATGGATAGGTTTTATTAGTAGCCGGATCCTCCATAAAACCAGAAACCAAAAATGCTGTTTCAAGTTGACTTGATGTACCGTATCCATCCCATCCTAAAAAACCAACGGAGTCATCATACATGTAAATGTCCACCCCATCGGTATGATTGTTTATATTGAAGATTCCAGCGTTCGGATTAAAATATTTGGAATCATCGTCTATATAATCAATTTGATAGTCCCAGACAAAATAAATTTTATGGAGGTTAAAAGCACTATCCAAATAACTCAGCGCCAGACTAACATCGCTCGGGGACTGCCCGCCCGTGTGATTGGATTTTCTCAAAACATGTACATATATCCTAACACAAAATGAATAATTGGAATAACTCTGTGTTCTATAAGGCTCCATTAATATCTCTTGGTTGGCGGCCGCAAGAGTATCAATTTCACAATAAACCTGTGCTTGTGCCTTACCACACATAAAAAAGATCAAAGAAGTAAGAAGTAAGAAGTAAGAAGTAAATTTTTTCATGATTTCATCAGTTTTAAAAATTATACTTCTTAAAGATACGTTAATTTTTTTAAAATGTATATCATCCCATTAAAAAGGAGCCTGTTACAGCTCCTTTTTCAATCAATTAAAATACTTTAAAAAATTACCAAATACGTACTCTGTCTTCTGGAGCAAGGTACATAGGGTCGCCTTCTTTAATATCAAAAGCTTCATAAAAAGAATCAACATTTAACAGAGGTTGCGTAGCGCGAACCATTCCTGGCGAGTGTGGATCTGTTTTCACTTGGTTGCGAACAGCTTCGTCACGCGCTTTTGTGCGCCAAACGGTTGCCCAACTCATAAAGAAGCGCTGTTCTGGGGTAAAGCCATCAATATTGTCGGGACGTCCATTTTCTTTGTAAAAACGTTGTAAACCATCATAAGCAGCAAGTACCCCGCCAAGATCACCAATGTTTTCGCCCAAAGTAAATTTTCCGTTAATGTAAACGCTATCCAAAACCTCAACGCCACTGTACTGTTCAGCAAGTTTATTACCGCGCTCTGTAAAGTTTTCAAGATCTTTATCCGTCCACCAATTAACCAAGTTTCCGTTGGCGTCAAAACGAGCCCCACTGTCGTCAAAAGCGTGTGAGATTTCATGGCCGATTACCGCGCCCATTCCACCGTAATTAACAGCTTCATCTGCTTTATAATCATAAAATGGAGGCTGAAGTATTGCGGCTGGGAAAACAATTTCGTTATTAAATGGATTGAAATAAGCATTAACCGTTTGCGGGCTCATTCCCCATTCAGTTCGGTCTACTGGCTCATCAATTTTGTCAAGATTGTCTTTGAAGTTCCAAGTTTGCACTGCAACCATGTTGTCATAAAAAGTATTTCCTGGCTTCACTTCCATTGAGGAGTAATCTTTCCACTTATCAGGATAACCAATTTTTACAGTGAATTTGTCTAATTTTTCAATTGCTTTCACTTTTGTGCTATCACTCATCCAATCTAAAGCATTAATACGATCTTTGTAGGCTGCAATCACGTTGGCAATCATTGCTTCGGCTTTTTTCTTGGCCTCTGGTGGGAACATTTCATCTACGTATAATTTACCTAACGCTTCACCTACGCTTCCATTAACAGTTGCAAGTGCGCGTTCGTCTGCAGGTTTTTGTTTTTTGGTGCCTTTTAGGGTGTTTTCATAAAAATCCCAGTTTGCCTTATCAATATCAGTAGTTAACATTCCTGCGGAATTATTCAAGGTTGCCCAACGCATTACGGTTCTCCAAGTTTCAAAATTCGGTTTTGCAAATATTTGGTCTAATGTTTCCATATATTTTGGTTGCATCACGATAACAGTGTCCATCTTTTTGGTAATGCCCAAGCCTTTAAAAGCCTCTTCCCATTTAATTTCTGGTAACATTTTCTGCAATTCAACAATGCTCCTTGGGTTGTTGAAGTTTCTGAAATCACGACTTGCAACCTTGTCTAATCTTGGGGTGGCAAGCTTTGTTTCAAAAGCAAGAATAGTTTCTGCTTGTTTGTGTGCAGACTCTTCACTATCACCTAAAAACTGAAGCATTCGCGTAATGTGTTCAACATATTGTTCGCGTATTTTTACAGAAGCTGGATCCGTATTGGTATAAAAGTCACGATCTGGAAGTCCCAAACCGCCAGGCGTAATGTATGCCGAGTTCATAGCACTATTGCTTGGGTTTGAAAATGCTGCAAGGCCTAAAAAAGGCTGGGAAACCGCAACGGCATCTTCGCTCATCAATTTTTGAAAATCCTCCATGCTGTTCATGGCAGCAATTTTTTCAAGTGTCGGTTTTATTGGGTCTATCCCTGCTTTGTTTCTTGCAACCGTGTCTAACTTAGATTCAAAAATCATTAATGCTTTTGCTTGATCTGTATCTGGAGCGTATTTTCCACTTTCCTTGGCTTTTGCCAAAATATCCAGTACGTCTGCATCGGTCTTTTTTCTTAGTATCGTAAACCCGCCCCAACTGGTTTGATCATCTGGAATCTCGTTGTGTTTCATCCAGTTTCCGTTTACATAATTGTAAAAATCTGCTTTTGGACTTACAGTGGTGTCCATGTTTGCAAGAATAATTCCGTGTGGTTCAGTGTCTACAACAGCCACATTGGTTTTTTCTTTACAAGCGGTTGCAGCTACAGCAATAATTGCAAAAGCGACAACTGGTTTTAAAAATTGTGTTTTCATTTTATGATTTTTGATTAAAGTATTTAAGATTTGAAATTATAAGTTGATTTTTCTCTTTGATTGTTACACTTTTTTGTTCTTTTTATCCTGAAGTTCCAAATTCATAATAGAATCTTTATAGCGCTGTTGTTTTTTCAGTTCATTCTCTTCGTCATCCTTTCTTTGGAAATCTATATTGTCTTTTTGAAATTTCTCATTCAGTTGAACAATCAGGTTCTTTACAGCATCATTCAATTCATCCATTGAATTTTGAACTTTCAGAGAGTCAATAGTTGCTTGGTGCGAAACTTGAAAGAGCAGTGCAGAACGGGTTTTAAGAACCAACAATCTACTGTTTATAAGTTTGGTGTTTAATGTGTCGGGGACATTTTTAAAAAGTGAATCGGAATACTCTCTTAAAATTTCAGAACGGTTGCGCAGGGTTTGGTAGTTGCTACCATTCACATTTTTTGCTTCCAAAAGAAAATCTTCCAAAACGCCCCAGTGTATGGCCTGTTCTTTTGCTGGTGCAGAAAGCTGCGGATAGTCAAAATCCTTGTTTCCAAAAATAATGGAAGTATCGTTTGTGGGAGATTGGTTTTGTTTTTCTTCGGAAGAATTTCCACAGGAAAAAGCAAAACCGATAATTAATAAAACAGGAATTAAAAACTTCATATAGAATAAAAGAAGCACAAAGATACTGGTTCTTAACCAAATGGCACATAAAATTTTTAAATGCTGAAAGAGCTGATAATATGTATATTTACACCTCAATTTTGAAATAAATAAACGAATGAAAAAGCGGATTCTAATTATTGGTGCTTGCGGACAGATAGGTACAGAATTGACAATTTATCTACGCAATAAATTTGGAAAAAATAAAGTGATAGCGAGTGATATCCGCGAGGGCGATGAAGAGTTGATGAAAAGTGGTCCTTTTGAAATTTTGGACGCCATGGATTACAATGCGATTGAAGAAGTTGTGATTCGCCACGAAATTACGGATGTTTATTTGATGGCGGCAATGCTCTCAGCCACGGCAGAAAAATTTCCGATGAAGGGTTGGAACCTGAACATGAATTCACTTTTTCACGTATTGAATTTGGCTAAAGAAAAGAAAATAGAAAAAATATTCTGGCCTTCTAGCATTGCAGTTTTTGGCCCAACAACCCCCAAAACTGATACACCGCAACGAACAATTATGGAGCCCAGTACTGTTTACGGTATCAGCAAACAAACTGGCGAACG
>JAGQYZ010000229.1:6114-12003 GCA_020435865.1 Aequorivita sp.
CTTCCTGGTGGTGGAACTACGGATTATGCGGTGGATATTTACCACAAAGCCTTGAAGCACAAAAAATACATCTGTTTTTTAAATGCTGAAACAACGCTGCCAATGATGTTTATGGACGATGCCATAAATGCTACAGTACGTATTATGGAGGCTGAAAATGAAAAGATTAAAATAAGAAGTTCCTATAATCTCTCGGCCATGAGTTTTGATCCTGAGGAAATTACTGAAAGCATTCAAAAACACATACCTGAATTTAAAATAAGTTATGAACCCGATTTTAGACAAGCTATTGCAGATAGCTGGCCTCAGAGCATTGATGATAGTGATGCTAGAAAGGATTGGGGTTGGGAAAGTAAAATTTCTCTGGATGAAATGACTAAAATAATGCTTGAAAATTTGAAGGAGAAGTATTAAGGGAGAATTTAGGCAGAAGGAATTATGGCTGATTATCCATTATGCTTCACTTTAATATATATTTAATAGTCTACTACAAAATAGAGTCTACTATTTACTTTTGATATTTAAAAAAATAAACAGGTTCAATAGAAATTGAACCTGTTCTTTTATACTGCTCTCCCAGATTTTTAAAATATTGGGCATTAAAAATTAATTATCTATCTAACTTACCGTTTTAGTATCTTTTTCATAATTTTTCCTGCTTCGGTTTCTATTGAGAAAATATAAATTCCAGTATTTAATGCTGAAATATTTACTTCAGCATTCTGGGCTTCTGTTTGGGCAGCCTGAATTTTTCTTCCTTGAAGATCATAAACCGTAGTACTTTTAATAATTGAAGCCGATTTAATATATACTGCCCCGTTCGTAGGATTTGGATATATCGAAATCTGTGTGTCATCAAATTCCTCCACTCCCAATATCCTGAACGAAGTAACGGCCTCATTGGTTTCTATAGGGAAGTTATAGTCAAAATAAATATTAGCTTGGGCCGCCACATCATCTGTTGAGGTTAATTCGCTATTGGTTTTCATTTTAAGCAGAATATTTCCGTGACCTCCCGTATCCAGATGGATATTTTCAAAATAAAATTCGGCTATATTATTATTTATCATTATTTGTGCATTGTGTGATATATTAAGAATTTGAATACTGTTTGGGTCAAAATCAGTTGGATCTATTTCCATCGTCACCACAACATTCTCTGCTGGTGCATTTCCAGTGTTTTCAAAATTTATAGCATAGTGAAGAAAATCTCCAATATAGTTTGTAGGCACTTCATCTCCTTGCAAACAAACAATATTATTGGGGTCTATAGAACCAATTACTTCTTGGTCTAGGGTAAAAAAGTTATCGTTTGGAAGTTCATCTCCCGCAACGGGGTTAATTTCTGCAAAAAGCACCAATATATCCCCAATGTTTACGGGAGGAGTATCCATTGGACCATTTACATCAAGAACTATTTCAACAGTCTCGGTTTGGTAGGGTTGCAAATCTGTAAAATTAAATGTTATTGTTCCATTTCCTTGCGTGTCTGGCAGTGTGCTTGAAGACACAAAATCCATTTGGTCTTCAGGATAGTTGAATTGAACATCGCCCGAAAGAGTTTGGCTTCCTTTGTTTTTATATACTAACGAATAGGTGGCTTCAAACCCAGGCCTTGCAGGTATTATAGGGGCAATCACAACTTCAAGATCTTGGTGAATTCCATTTGCTTCCACACAAAAATCTTGGGTTACGGTGCTGTTATCAATTATCGGAATTTCTATATCTGCTGAAGTAGGACTCACATTAAAATAGTTTGGGTTTTCAAGGTTGGGCAATATTGTATATGTTCCTACCTCTCCAACAAAGAGAGTATAAATTCCTGCACTATTACCATAAGCCATACCATTTGTAGGCAATCCATTAAAATTTATATTAAAACTTGTGTAAGGAATACTGTTATCACCTGAATCGCACCCATCACCTTCATTGTCAAATTTTGTTACCCCAGTAATGGTATTTACATCACCTCCGGGAGGGAAGGTGCAGAAGGAATTCACCGGATAATCGGTTCCTGCAAATTGTTGTATTTCATTAACTTGAAAATCGTCTGCACATACATAGCTCAAGCTTAGATTATTGGATTGGAACCAATTTTCCGACCAACTTCCTGGGTCCATAAGAGTGCTTTCATCACTTCCGTTTTTGATAAAAACGGTTTCCATTAAATGATTGTTTATAACCCTTAAATATTTTAAGTTGCTATTATTGCTTAAATCTAAAGTTGTAATAGAACTGCTATAGATTGAAAACATTCTTAATAATGGGCACGAAGTAACATTTACTGAAGTTAGAGGGCCCACATTTGGAGGAATTGCGGCTTGAATCCCTATTGAATCCAATTGTACATTATTTGAAAAATCCAATGTAACAACCTGGTTGGGATCACTTTGGAAAATCTCTAAATTCAGGAATGCTTCAATCCCTTGTACACTAACAATATTTGAAGATTGCAAGGATATTGAAGTTGTCGCCAAAGCTTCGGAAACCTGGATTTCTCCATCGTTATTTGTATCAACGCCATCACTGATTAATTCACCTTTAAATGACACGTCCGGAATATTTACGATTTGTGCACTGGCTAACCCAGTAGTTAATATGAGAAATAGTAGTATTTTGTTCATAATGGTCAATTTTCATTAAATGTAATTAAGTGTTTTCAGTATTTTATAGTTGAATGAGCATACGCCAATTTTCAATTAGAATTCGCTTACATCGCTTTTAAAATATTTTGCAATCGTTCTCTTTTCCGTTGCGAAATGGGCAAGCGGCTTCCATCTTCCATCACCACATAACCGCCATCTTTTTTAATGTAAGACTTTAAATAATTAAGGTTTATTAAATGTGATTGGTGGATGCGTTCAAAATTGTGCTGTGCCAAAAGCTCTTCATATTCCTTCAATGTTTTTGAAATCAATATAGGCTTGTGGTTGTTAATATAAAACTTGGTATAATTATCCTCACTTTCGCAGCGTATGATGTCGCTTATATCAAAAAGATGAATACCATCTTGGGTTGAAAGCGCTATGCGTTTAAAATTATCCACATTTTTCCGAATGTTTTCAAGTAACAAATCAATATGTGAAAAATCATTTTTCTTTTCCACCACCGTTTCAATTTTTTTGATCACTTTTTGTAGTTCTTCCGGGTCAACGGGTTTTAGTAAAAAATCAAGCGCACTAAACCTGAAAGCTTTGATTGCGTATTGCTCATGAGCCGTAATAAATACAATATTGGAGGAAATAGTTTTGTTTTTTTCGGCTATTTTTTCCAAAATGTCAAAGCCGGTGCCGTCGTTCAACTGTATGTCCAGAAAAACAACTTCGGGCTGCAATTTATCCATCGCCTCAACGCCACTTGTTACGCTATCTGCTTCCCCAATTATCTTTATGCTGGGGGCAAATAGGGCAAGGAGTTTTTTCATTCCTTCCCTTAAATTTTTATCATCGTCTATTAAAATTGCTTTTATCATAAACTATATTCAAATCCTAATTCTTAGTTGCCAATATATTGCAGGGGCAGTTTCAGTTTTATTTTTGTGCCAGTTATTTCTTCATCTTTTTTCATTTCTTCAATTTCAATATTGGCTTCTTTTGTCGTGGTTTCAGTAATCATTTCCAAGCGTTTTTTTATGATGCCCAAGGCCATAGATTTGTGTGCCAAAACCAAATTTTTCTTATTTTTTCTGGATTGGTTTATCCCCACCCCATCATCTACAATAGTACAATGTAGCGATGAATTGGTCACTGAAAACTCAATGGAAATATTTCCATTTTCTTTCTTCGGAATAACACCGTGTATGATGGCGTTTTCAATGAAAGGCTGAATAAGCAAAGGCGGTAGTGCAAGATCGTCCTCAATATTTGGGTCTTTTGTAATGCTGAAATTGAATTTATTATTAAAACGAAGCTGTTCCAGTTCCAAATAATTCTGAAGGCTTTCAATCTCTTTGTCAATGGGAATAAGTGATTCTTTTGAATATTCCAATGTTAGTCGCATCAATTTCGAAAATTTTGAAAGATATTTGATGGCACTATCGGTACCATTCTGAACAATAAAACTGGAAATAGACCCCAAACAATTGAACACAAAGTGTGGGTTCATCTGAAGGTGAAGCGCCTTTTGCTCATATTCGGCCAATTCTTTTTGAAGGGTCAAAGTCTTTTTTAATTGGGAGCGGTTATAAATCAAAAATCCAATTCCGAATAGCAACAACGCGATTAATGCACCAAAAAGTAGTTTTAGATTGTTGCTCTTTGCCTCCTCTTTTAATAATAATTCCCGCTTTTGGTTTTCTTCTTTTTGGAGCAATTCCTTTTTTTCAAAATTATAGTTCATGGTAGCTTCAACCGCTTTTCGAACATCATTTTTTGCATATAGACTATCCTTAGCTGTGCTGTATTTTTTAAAATGAAACAATGCTTGTTCCGTATTTCCATTTTTCGAATAAATGTCGCTCAATAATTTTTCAGCAACTACTCTTTGTTCCAATACATTTGTTTCCATAGCCAAGCTTAATGCATTATTTATGGCATTTAACGCTTCCACCTTATTGTTGTTATTGTTGTGAAATTCGGCTAAATGTAGGTAAGTGTCTGCAAGTCCAAATTTGTCGTTTATCTCTTCAAAAGAAACTATTGCTTTCTGCCAATTTTCTATTGCCATTTCGGGATATTCCCTTGCTTCATAATATGCTCCAATATTATTGTACCATTCGCCCAGAGCCCGTGGATTTGGGTTTTCGTCTATACTGCTTTTGGCAGCGGTATAATACTGAAATGCTTCATCCAACATGCTTTTCTTAAAATAAATATTGGCAATATTGGTTTGGATAATGCCTTTATTTGGATCTTTTTTTTCTTTCTGAATTTCAAGTGCTTTTAAGAAAAATTCTAAAGCTTTATCGGCTTCATTCTGCGCTCTGTAAACCACACCAATGTTGTTATAAATTTTTGAAGCCTGTACTTGGTCATTTAATTTTTCGTAGCCTTTTGCAGCTTCCAAATAGTATTGAAGCGCTTTAGCGTAATTACTTTGCTCAGAAAAAACAATCCCCATACTGCCATAGGTTCTGGCGATACCTTGTTGAATTTCATCTTTGGTTTGTGACGTTTTTTGCAATTCCTCAAAAATGGATTTAGCCCAAACAAAGTTATCCATCGCTTTTTGGTAATCTCCCAAAATAATATGGGCCGTACCAATGTTTAGATAGGCACTTCCAATTTCTGGTTTCAATTGGGTTTCTTCGGAAATTTTAAGCGCTTGGTTCCCAAACTCCAGCATTTTGTTTGGATCGCTGTATTTATATTGGTTGGAAATTGCGTTATACAATTTCGCTTTTTCCAAATTATTTGAAGTTTTGGTAAGTTTATATGCTAAGCTATCAATTATTTTGTCCTGTGCGCGGAGGTTTATAAAACACAAAAACAGAACAAATAAAATAATTGGAAGCCTCATATATTCGTGAAATTTAAGAAACGAATGTATGCGAAACTAACCAATTCCAATTATTTGATTTAGAATTTGCTTGATTTGGATTAGAATTTGCATTTAAAAACAAGCATTCACTTACCAAAATAATTATTCTTTAAACTCAATGTCAAGAATTTCGCCGTTACTTTCCAAAAAACAGGCAGTACAATCAATAACAAGACATTCCTCATCGGTCACATACGCAATTTTATTCAAAGAGGTTCGGAAATGTTAGGGTTTAATTATTTTTTCTGGAAGTAATTGAAATCATTATGAAAAACAAATGGACATTAATTTTTTATTATAAGCCACCGAAAATAGTTCTCAATTATGGTTTCATTAAAAATGTAACATATTAAAAGTTTGAGTTCAAGGTTTAAAAGAACAAGTCCAAACTTTGATTGAACCTGTTCTTTT
>JAGQYZ010000230.1 GCA_020435865.1 Aequorivita sp.
TTTTTCACCCTTAAATATTTTTCATCGATCTTTCTGCTGCGATACCCCAATAAGTGTAAAAAATTCTTTGTAAAAAAACGGGCAATCTTTAAATTAACAATCAATTCATTTTTTTTATTAGAAGCCCAGTAAACACCTGGAAGTAAAGGTAAAATTCTATCGAAATGAATTTTCCGCAATACTTTTGAAATATTCAAAAACACTTTGGGTATTGTACGGATCATAAAAAAACCATCATTACCTTTTCCTTGGTACAAAGGCATAAAAATACGACAGTTTAGACGTGCAATTATGGTTTTTCCATTACTCGTTGCTAGATGCTGCCCTTTTTTTACTATTTGGAAATTTTTAAAACCAAGATTCATTGAAAATTCTACAAGAGGTTTAATTTCATACTTTTTAAAAATCTCATAGAAAGATTGCAATCCCTTTGTCTTGTTAGATAAATGGTTGAAGTATTTTTCAAAGTCTATTTTATCTTTTGGGATACTTCCGCAGAAAACAAGTGATAAATTTATAAATGCTACATGATTATCAATGGCATCAAGATCTTCGTGCTGACCACCCTCAAACCCAAAGGCAATATAACCCAGTTCATTGGTATAACTAAGTAGAGCTCCTTCTAAAAACTCCTCAATTCCTAGAATTATGGGCACTGGATATTGAGAAGTGTACTCTCTATTTAATAGGCTGTCATTAACTGTAATGAAAGGGACTGTTTGGCTGGAAGTGGTATGTAAATCAAAGAAATAGAAAGGTCCCTTTTCTTCGTTAAGGATGTTTTTTATGGTTAGATAAATATCTTTTAGCTCTTTAAATTCAGGGTTCGCAAGGTCATAATCCCCATCTGCAAGGTTATTGAGATTTTCTTGGGTCCATAATCTGTTTAAATCATTTTTCTGATATCTAACCTTTTTCTGCAATGCTGGAAGATTACCTGCAATAGCATAAATATTCCCTTTGGAATTAATTTTTTCTAAATTTAACACCTTCAGCACCTTGTCTAATGCTATTACACCTGCGGGCTCATTCCCGTGTATACCGCCAATAAAAATGAGTGTGGGACCTTCGACGGTACCTTTTATGTGGCCAATAATTCTATTGTAGATGTCTTTATTAGAAACTTTAGTCATTGTCAAAACTGATAACGTCTTTAATGGTTATAATTCCAACTAGATCCTTATTATCAACAACTGGCAGACATCCAATTTCGTTTTTTTTCATTGTCTTGATTGCATCCGTTATTTCTGTTCTGGGTGTTGTAACAATCACATTTTTTTGCATAATATCAGTTACTTTAAGTTTTGAGTTATCATTTTTATGATTTTTAAATTTCTGAATATGTGTCCAAGTGAGTAAACCGGTCAGTTTTCCGGATCCATTTTCTACTGGCATATGGTGGATTTTTTTCCAAAGCATTAGCTGCGTAGCCAAATTGGCTAAATCATGTTCTTGAACTGTATATAGCTCAGTAGTCATAATATGACTTACAAGATGTGCTTCCTGTTTAAGATAGCCTTCCTTTTTTATTTTTGGCCAGCGATGCACAGGAATATTCTTTTTTTGGTTTTTGTACATTGCTCTGGTAATAAGGCGCAGTGCATTGTCTTTTCGTACACTATTTTTTAAGAATCGATAATTTTTTGTTATCCATTCTGAACCCGTTTGACCATTCAATCTATCTTCAATGATACCAAGCAATTGTAATCTATCTCCATCATTAACTTTTGCTTTTTTTAAACCTTCGTGTGCAATGGGGAGTAATTCAGTAGATAATAATTCGTTGGCAGTAATTGGTTTTCCTTTCCAAATCAAGATAGATTCACGTCCCGTTCTAGATGCTTTTATAAAGTTTGATTTTGCATCCCGAAAATCCATTATCTTCGACATATCGTCAAATTCCGAGGGGCGACCAATCATAAGCCCTACCCAAAGAGCAAAATTTGCCATTTCATCAAGGGTTGATGGTCCAGCAGGTATATATCTGTTTTCTATCCGCACATGTGCTTTTCCGCCACTAGTTCCATAACAAGGTCTGTTCCAACGATAGACTGTTCCATTATGTAAATTAAGTGCTTGAAGTTTTGGGATCCCTCCGTTTTTTAATTCATTTAGAGAATCACTTGATATTTCTTTAGTCAAAATTATTTTATGCTGTGCTATATCATCTTTGAATATTTCGGCTATAGAGCCTGTGGCCCATTTTTTTCCAAAAGACACCCTTGGCTCTTGATCTTTTAAAACGTAGGATTGCCTCCTAATATCAATACTTTGTTGAAAAAGGGCAATGCGTGTCTCACACCATAATTCCCGTCCAATTAACAAAGGCGAGTTGGTAGTGATAGACATTATTGGACCAGAGATTGCCTGCGCCCAGTTATAACTGGAAATAAAATCTTCTGGTGAAATTTGTAAATGAAGCTGAAAACTAGTGTTACAAGCTTCAAAAAGTACAGATGCATGTGAAATTGACAATTCTTCAACACCTTTTATGTACATTCGAAAATCGGCACCTTTTGCAGATGTCAACAGATTATTTAATGCCCAATATCGTGGTTGGGGGGTTAGAAAATCCAATTCAAGTTCTGTCTTGCTAATAGTAGGCAATATTCCGGTTAAAACAATTTTTGAGTTAAAAATTTCAGCTTCATTTTTTGCTTTTTTCAAAAGTGAGTTTAGCTGTTTGCTAACTTTCTGAAAACAATCACCTTTAAGTTCAAATGGATCTAGATTAATTTCAAGATTGTATTGTGCTAGTTCGGTAGTAAAATGATTGTCATTAATTGCATTAAGTATAACTCCAGAATTTTTTGCCGGGCGCCAATTTTCATTAACTAGACAGAATTCCTGTTCGGCGCCAATACGATGATTGCCACTCTCTATCAAGTTTTTTTTTAACATTTTTTCCAATGCCTCAATATCATTTATAAGATGCTGAATAAAATCAGATCTTATTTTCTCGTTAACCAGATTTTTTAAATTGTGTTCTCCCATGTTGAAAATTTAAAAGAATTGATTGAGGCTATTTTCCAAAAATAATTAATCAGCATCATTATAAATATGATAAGCGTCACAACTACAAAACTTTTCATTCCGATAAAATATACTTCGTTTTAACTTATTTTTAAGATTTAAATACCCTTCACATAGTATCTTTAAAACTTTCCTAAAAATCAATTTATTATGTTTAAAACCGCTTTTAAAATTAGCTTCATAGCGCTTGCTTCTTTAGCTCTTTTTGCCATTTCATGTAAAAACGAAAAAGTCACTACTGATGAAGATAGTGCAAAACTTTCTGTTCCATTTGAAAAATATGAACTCGCCAACGGGCTTGATGTAATTCTTCACCAAGACAAAAGCGACCCTATTGTTTCACTTGCCATTCAATACGGCGTAGGTTCTAACCGTGAAAAGACTGGACGAACTGGGTTTGCACATTTGTTTGAACACATGCTTTTTCAGGAATCTGAAAATGTACCACAGGATCAATTCTTTAAAACAATTCAAGATGCAGGAGGAACGCTGAACGGCGGAACTTGGAAGGATGGAACGGTTTATTATGAAGTTGTCCCCAAAAACGCAATGGAAACTGTAATGTGGCTAGAAAGTGACCGAATGGGATATTTGATAAATACGGTAACAGAGGCTGCTTTTGAAAATCAGCAAGAAGTGGTTCAAAATGAAAAACGCCAACGGGTTGACAATAATCCATACGGCCACACGAGCTGGGTGATAGATAAAGCACTCTATCCTGAAGGCCATCCATACAATTGGCAAGTTATTGGTGAATTGGAAGACCTTCAAAATGCAACTGTAGATGATGTAAAGGAATTTTACGACCGCTTTTATGGTCCTAACAATGCAACCTTAGTATTGGCTGGTGATTTTGACACGGCTGAAGCCAAAAAAATGATTGAAAAATATTTTGGAGAAATAAAACGGCGTCAAGAAGTAGAACCACTTAAACCAGAACCAGTAACATTGGCTGAAACAAAAAGGCTTTATCATGAAGATAATTTTGCCACTGCGCCACAGCTTAATATGGTTTGGCCAACAGTAGAGCAATATACCGATGATGCATACGCACTTGATTTTCTTGGGCAAATTCTATCAGAAGGAAAAAAGGCACCCCTTTATAAAGTATTGGTAAAAGAAAAAGATCTTACGGCTAGAACAAATGCATACAATAACTCAAGTGAATTGGCTGGCGATTTTCAAATTTCAATAACTGCTAACAATGGTGTTGACCTAGATTCTATAGAGAGTGGAATTAATGAAGCTTTTGCTCTTTTTGAAAAAGAAGGTGTAACCGACCGCGATATTGAACGAATTAAAGCTGGCTTGGAAACCCAATTTTATAATGGAATTAGCAGTGTTTTAGGGAAATCTTTTCAGCTTGCCAGATACAATGTTTTTACTGGCGACCCCGGTTTTATAACTCAAGATATTGAAAACATCAAAAAAGTCACGAAGGCAGATGTTATGCGGGTTTACAACAAATATATTAAGGATAAGCCCTATGTAATGACCAGCTTTGTTCCAAAGGGACAGATTGAATTGATTGCAGAAAATTCTGAAAAAGCAAATGTTGTTGAGGAAGAAATTAAGGAAAATGTTATCAAAAATGTAGAAGAGGAACATACAGAAATCGTAAAAACCCCTTCCAACTTTGACCGTTCAAAACCACCTGTACAAGGACCAGCACCAGAGCTGAATGTTCCTGAACTATGGACTGTAAATCTAGAAAACGGTATGAAAGTTTCTGGAATTGAGCAAGATGAAATTCCAACTGTAAACTTCAGCTTGGTGATTGAAGGTGGCCATTTGCTGGACGATATGAAAAAGAACGGTGTCGCAAATTTGATGAGCGATATTATGATGGAGGGAACGGCAAATAAAACTCCAGAACAATTGGAAGAAGAAATTGATCTTTTGGGAGCGAGTATTAGAATGTACACTACAGATGAATCTATCGTTATTCGTGGAAACACATTGACTCGTAATTTCGACAAAACCATGGATTTGGTTACCGAAATCCTCTTGGAACCACGCTGGGATGAAGAAGAACTTGGACGAATAAAAACAAAAACCATCAATCAAATTGAGCGTTCGGATGCCAATCCAAATGCTGTTGCAAACAGAGTTTACAACAAAGTACTTTATGGGGCAGATCATATTTTCAGTTATCCAACTTCGGGAACTGTTGAATCTGTGAAAGCAATTACTATGAATGATTTAAAAGATTATTACAACAAAAACTTTTCACCTTCCATAAGCACGTTCCAAGTTGTTGGAAAAATTGATAAAAATGCTGTACTTAAAGATTTGAAAGGTTTGGAAGATCGTTGGGCCGCAAAAGACGTCACGATACCTGAATATCCAATTGCGAATAACCGTGACAAAGCTTCACTGTATTTTGTGGATATGCCAAATGCAAAACAATCGGTTATTGATATAGGTTATATTGCTCTACCAAGAACCGACAAGGATTTTTATCCAGCTGAAGTGATGAATTATAAATTGGGTGGTTCTTTTTCAGGGAATGTGAATTTAATTCTTCGTGAAGAAAAAGGATATACGTATGGAGCCCGAACTAATTTTAGCGGCAGTAAAATTCCAGGTACTTTTACAGCTTCATCAAGTGTTAGAACAAATACTACTGGGGAATCTGTTCAAATTTTCAGGGATGAAATTTCAAAATACAGAGAAGGTATTTCTCCGGAAGATCTTGAATTTACTAAGAATGCCCTTATAAAATCAAATGCGCGCCGTTTTGAAACACAGGGTTCGCTTTTAGGCATGTTGCAGGAAATTAACGAATATAATCTACCCGCAAATTATATTGAAAACGAAGAGGCAACCATTAAAAATATGACTTTAGAGCAACACAAAGCGCTGGCAAATAAATATTTGGACGCTTCAAAAATGGCGTATTTGGTGGTTGGCGATGCTGCTACACAATATGCACAATTCAAAAACATGGGCTTTGATGAAGTGAAACTCTTAGATAAAAGTGGTGAGGAAGTAAAACTAGAGGATGTGAAAATGTAGAAACCGATTGTGTAAAGTACAACCACGAATTCACGGATCATATGTAAAAATATTCGTGTGTTCGTGGTTTTTTTATTTCATTATCTTTATCCAAACAATTAGTCATTATGAACAGATTCTACTTTCTTTTTTTCTCAGCAATCCTTCTTTTCAGTTGTAATAATAGACAAAACGAAAGTGTACAGATTTCAAATAAAGTAGCGGACTCAGTTCAAAAAACATTTCCTGCACCAATGTTTACTTCAGCAGAAGCCAATAAATTGATTGAACTTCCATTACATTGTGTTGGCACAGATTATCCTTACAAACCGGGTGAAACACTGGAAAGCAAGGAAGATCTAGTTGAGCCTGTGACTGTCCATCCCATTTTTTACGG
>JAGQYZ010000231.1:0-2040 GCA_020435865.1 Aequorivita sp.
GCATGGCATCGCGCGGACATTCTATAATTTTTACTTGCTGCATTGCTTCAAAGATAGCAATTCCTGCGAAGGCAGGAATCTTTCAATTTTAAAAAAGGTTTAAGCTTTACGGTAATAATATAAAAACAGCAATTCCTATAAAAACCACTATTTGCAACCATTTCAATATCAAGCTCATACTTTTCCATTCCAAAAGCAATTTTGATATCCGCCCTGCTGCTAATGAAATGATGGCAAAAACAATAAATGGTAATATCATAAAAATCAATCCTAAAATATAAAATTGTAATACTGTATCTCCTTCTTTGTCCCATAAAAAGCCAGGGAAAAAAGCCAGAAAAAAAATCATTACCTTCGGATTTAACAAATTCATTATTATTCCTTTTTTATAAAGACTGAGGTAAGTTTTTTTAGGTGCATTTTGGGCTAAAGAAATATGTTCATCGCTTTGATAAACTTTAAAAGCCAAATACAGTAAATAGCAGGCTCCCAAAACTTTTATAAAATAAAAAATTTCTTCTGAAGCGGTTATAATTGCCGAGATTCCAAAAGCCAAAAGTGTAGTGTGAACGATACAGCCACTTATTAATCCTGCAGATATTGCTATTCCGCTTTTAGTTCCATTTACTAATGATTGTGTAAGCACATATATATTGTCCGGCCCAGGAGCAATAGCAAGTGCAAGGGTTGCGATTGAAAAGGATATTAAGGTTTCAATCATTTTCGTTTTAAAATTGCTTTATTTATTTGCTTTATCAAACCTGGACCTTCATAGATAAACCCCGTGTAAAGTTGCACCAAACTTGCTCCGGCATCCAGTTTTTCCAAAGCATCTGCTGCGGAATGGATTCCACCAACGCCAATAATTGGAAATGCATTATTGCTTTTTTCCGAAAGAAAACGAATCACTTCCGTAGCTCTTTTATTTAAAGGTTTGCCGCTCAAGCCTCCAATTTCTTTTTTGTTTTCAGAAGAAATCCCTTCGCGGGAAATTGTTGTATTAGTTGCTATAACCCCATCAATTTTAGTTGTTTCAACAATTTCAATGATATCCAAAAGTTGTTCGTCGGTCAAATCGGGAGCTATTTTTAGAAGGATAGGTTTCCGTTTTTCTTTTGAATTATTTCTGTCCTGAAGCGTTTGCAACAAATCGGTCAATGGCTTTTTTTCCTGCAGTGCGCGCAGGTTTGGGGTATTGGGTGAGCTAACATTTACAACAAAGTAATCCACGTAGTCAAAAAGCGCTTCAAAACAGATTATATAATCGTTTACCGCTTCTTCGTTGGGAGTGGTTTTGTTTTTACCAATGTTTCCGCCAATTAAGACTTTTTCATTGCCCTTTAATCTTTCAACGGCTTCTTCCACCCCGCCATTGTTAAAACCCATTCGGTTTATAATTGCAGCATCTTCTTTTAACCGAAACAAGCGCGGTTTGTCGTTCCCGGGTTGAGGCTTTGGGGTAACGGTGCCTATTTCAATAAAACCAAAACCAAAATTTGAAAGTTCTTTATAAAGCTTGGCATCTTTATCAAAACCTGCGGCAAGTCCCACCGGGTTTGAAAATTTCAGTCCAAAAAGTTCGCGTTCAAGTTTTGGGTTTTCTACTTTATAAATACTTCTGAAAATACTTCCGAAACCAATTTTATGAAAAAATCGAATCAAGGAAAAAGTAAAATGGTGAATTTCCTCAGGATCGAAACTGAAAAACAATGGACGAATGATGGTTTTGTACATGGTTGAAAAATGTGGTACAAAAATACACTAATCTATGTATTTGTTATTTTGAATATGCTTTATTTTGCAGTATAAATGAAAAGCCATGATTGAAAAACAACACATTATTGATCGGTTCAAAAGCTACGTGACCGTAGATACCGAAAGCGATCCAAACAGCGACACCACCCCAAGCACCAAAAAACAATGGGATCTCGCCAATAAACTAGCTGAAGAGCTCAAAAAAATAGGGATGGAGGACGTTTCCATTGATGAAAACGCCTACATAATGGCCACTTTGCCTTCAAACGTTTCGCATCCAGTTCC
>JAGQYZ010000231.1:2123-2966 GCA_020435865.1 Aequorivita sp.
GAAAATTACAACGGGAAAGATATTGTTCTTAATAAAGAAAAGGACATCGTGCTTTCTCCAGATTACTTTGAGGATTTGCTGCTTTACAAAGGTCAAACATTAATTACGACCGATGGTACAACGCTTTTAGGAGCAGATGATAAAGCGGGTATCACAGAGATTGTTTCCGCAATGGAATATCTCATCAACCATCCCGAGATTAAGCATGGGAAAATTCGCGTTGGGTTTACCCCCGATGAAGAAATTGGACGTGGCGCTCATAAATTTGATGTGAAAAAATTCGGAGCAGATTGGGCATACACTATGGATGGAAGTCAAGTGGGCGAATTGGAATATGAAAACTTTAACGCAGCCGGCGCTGTGGTTACCGTAAAAGGAAAAATTGTTCATCCTGGTTATGCAAAAGGAAAAATGATAAACAGTATGTACATCGCAACTGATTATATAAACTCATTACCAAGGCTTGAAACTCCAGAACATACAGAAGGTCGCGAAGGCTTTTTCCACCTTCACGGAATAAAAGGAACTGTTGATGAAACCCAGATTCAGTACATAATCCGTGATCATAACCGCACACATTTTGAAGCACGAAAAGAAATGATGCAAAAACTGGCTGACGAGTTGAACGAACAACATGAAATGGAGGTCGTTTCTGTTGAAATAAAAGATCAATATTTCAATATGCGCGAAAAGATTGAGCCTGTAATGCACATTGTGAAAATTGCGAAACAGGCTATGGAAGAAGCTGGTATTGAGCCAATAATTAAACCAATTCGTGGAGGAACCGATGGTTCGCAGTTAAGTTTTATGGGGCTTCCGTGCCCTAATATTTTTGCAGGCGGC
>JAGQYZ010000010.1 GCA_020435865.1 Aequorivita sp.
GAAAACATAGAACCGCAGATTACCTCAATCCAGCCAAATTGTTCTTTCTGATTTACGGTATTTTCAAGAAACATAGTTTAATTTTACGCAAAACATAGCAATAATTCTTTTCCAAAGAAAGGTTCAACTTGAAGATTGCTTTTAGTTTTGAACAAGAAAACAAAAATAGTTGACGTTTACATAAAGGATGCGTAAATTTATAAAAACAAAATAGAAAATCCCTTTAATTTAAAAAGATATGAAGAAGAAACTCCGTGAGCAATTAACAGCGCTTGCAAAGCAACTGATTGTAGAAGAAAAAACGTTTAAAACTGCTTCCATAAAGGGATTGGTGGGCGAGCTCTATGAAAAATTGATCGTGCTTGAATATCTTGAAAATCAACTGGAGGAACCCTATGAAAAACCTCAAGCTGAATCTTTGGACTCCAAAAGTTTCCGAGAGGAAAATTGGTTTACAGAACCCGAACCCTTGCCACAACCCGAACACAAAGAAGATCTCATAGAGCCTTTGATGGAAAAAATAAAAGACATCGTGGCACAAATGCCAGAAGAGAGCGAACGTATTGATGAAATGTTAGATGAAATGCTTCCGAAAAACCATGAAACAAAAACTACCGAAATACAGGAAAAACAAACGGTAAAATATATTAAAAATGATTTGGAGGAATTCGCTTCAAACTATCAGCAAATGCCTGAATTTGAACGAAAAACAACAGAACTTTTCCCAAAATCTGTTGAAGGAACAGAGGCCAGTAAAACCATGACTGAATCCCGCGCAAAATCTTTAAACGACACCATTAGCAAAGGTCTGAACATTGGGCTAAACGATCGTTTGGCATTCATAAAACATCTTTTTGAAGGCCAAACAGAGGATTATACCCGTGTGCTTTCGCAAATAAATACAATGGGAAATTTTGAAGAAGCACAAAACTTCATAAAAGGCAAAGTAAAACCCGACTACAACTACTGGCTCAATAAAGAAGAATATTCTGAACGGTTTATGAATATTATCGAAAAGAGTTTTAACTAAAAGCCACAATACACCTTATGGCAAAACTCTATTTGGTGCCAACACCCATTGGCAATTTAAAAGATATGACTATTCGTGCTGTTGAAGTGTTGAAAGAAGTAGATTTAATACTCGCAGAAGATACGCGAAACAGCGGAAAACTTTTGAAGCATTTTGAAATCGGTACCCAAATGCATTCCCACCACATGCATAACGAGCACAAAACAGTGGAAAGCATTGTGAAACGTATCCAAAATGGCGAAAATATTGCTTTAATAAGTGATGCTGGAACTCCAGCCATCAGTGACCCTGGATTTTTATTAACGCGCGCCTGTATAGAAGCTGGTATTGAAGTAGATTGCCTGCCCGGCGCTACAGCTTTTGTTCCAGCTCTTGTAAACAGTGGTTTCCCGAATGATAAATTTGTTTTTGAAGGTTTTCTTCCCGTGAAAAAAGGACGACAAACACGTCTCGAACTTTTAGCCCAAGAAACCCGAACCCTAATTTTTTATGAATCGCCCCACAAACTACTGAAAACACTTTCACAATTTGTGGAATATTTTGGAGCAAACAGACAAATTTCTGTTTCTAGAGAACTCACAAAACTGCACGAAGAAACCATTCGCGGCACTGCCGAAGAAGTTTTAAAACATTTTGAAGCTAGACCGCCTAAAGGGGAGATTGTCGTGGTCGTAAAAGGAAGAATTGATTAAGTATGTTTCCCTTTGTTCCAACCGTGCTTCCCAAGATACTGCTCGCCACTTTCCACGGCGCCCTCTTCAATAGAAGTTCCCATAGAGTCATTCCAGCGATTTAAATATCCAAAAAGCGAAATAACGCCCAACATTTCTACAATTTCACCTTCGTTCCAGTATTTGTAAAGCCGTTGTTTTATTTCTTCATCCACCGCATTTGGCACCTGGCTAGCTGCCAAAGAAAAGTCTAAAGCGGCTCGCTCAGCCTCCGAAAATGCTGGATGGGTTCTGTACTCCCAAATATTATCCAACTGTTCTTGCTCCGCTCCGTAGCGTTCTGCAGCGCGAATGGCGTGTGCTTGGCAATAGCGGCAACCTGTGGCGTTGCTACTCACCCAAGCAATCATTCTTTTTAAAGCTGAAGTAACCCGACCCTCATTCGCCATTACAGCTTTGTTGAGGTTGATAAAAGCTTTGCTTATCGCTGGGCGGTGCTGCATGGTGAGCACGCTATTGGGACAAAAGCCAAGTGTTTCGTTGAAAAACTCGGCCAATTGCTTTGTTTCGCTATCGTGATTTGGGGAAAGGGGGCTTACTAATGGCATGGCTTAAAAATCGTTTGAGGTCCGAAAATACAAAATGCCATTCTCAAATTCCAAATCACAAGCTCCAAATTCCAAATAGACATTTAATTTTTCAGCAATTTAAAAACACCGCTTGTAGTTCTCAGAAAATAAACTCCGCTTTGGGCAGTAGAAAGAT
>JAGQYZ010000232.1:0-1097 GCA_020435865.1 Aequorivita sp.
ATGGTTGAGATTTCATAATTGAAATTTAATTTGGTTAGTTAGTTGAAAATGACCGCGTGCTACTCAATCGGTACGCGGTTTTTTCATGGGGTTACCTCGGACCTCTTCTTCTGCGGCCTCCCGTACTTTTTTGCTCCCTCTTTAAATTCCGCTCTTCTTGTCTTTTCTTTTCAGGTTTTAGTGTCTCTACCGCTTTTTCCCTGCCATCTTTTTGATAAGCCTTTGGCAGCCCATCACTATCCTTTACCGAATCTTTCAGGGTTTTCAGTTCTTCCGCAGTAAGATCGCGCCACTGCCCTACTGGTAAATTACCCAATTCCAAATTCATAATGCGGGTTCGTTGCAAAGCCACAACTTCATACCCCAAATATTCGCACATTCTCCGAATCTGCCTATTTAGACCTTGCACCAAGATTATTCTAAATTCAAACCTGCTTATCCGTTCAACCTTGCAACGTTTTGTTATTGTATCTAAAATAGGGATTCCGGAACCCATGCGTTTTATAAATTCATCGGTAACGTGTCTGTCCACTTTTACAATGTATTCTTTTTCATGTTTGTTTCCAGCGCGAAGTATTTTGTTTACAATATCTCCTTCATTCGTCAATAAAAGCAGACCTTCACTGGGTTTGTCCAATCTTCCCACGGGAAAAATACGCTCGGGATGGTTTACAAAGTCAATCACATTATCATCAAAACGGGTATCTGTGGTACAGGTAATTCCTACCGGTTTGTTCAACATTATAAACACTTCGGCAGTATTTTCTTTAATAAGCTTCCCATCAACACGAACCTCATCATTGGGCATCACCCTATCTCCCAATCCACTTTTTTCTCCGTTCACGGTTACACGGCCTTTTTCAATTAAAGCGTCTGCCTCGCGACGGGAGCAGTAGCCGCTATCACTGATTGCTTTGTTTAATCTTACGGAATCTGGATGGTGCATAATTTTAGTTGTTGGTTGTTGACTATAAAGTATGAATATTTTATACCGTTTCCAACTGTTTTTGATATGTCTTTATTTTATCCCTCAGCTTGGCGGCCATCATAAAATCTAAATCCTTGGCAGCTGTTTCCATAGCCTTACGGGTGTCGCG
>JAGQYZ010000232.1:1110-1594 GCA_020435865.1 Aequorivita sp.
ATTTTCTTTTCTATTTGTGCCTTGGTCAAGTATTCCACTTCTGATTCTGCGGCGAGGGTCTCTGCGTTTTCAAAAGTGTAGGCTTCTTGTTTTGATTTCGTCAACGAGTTTTCAAAAGACTTTTTGATCTGTGTTGGCGTAATGCCGTTTGCTTCATTATAGGCAATCTGCTTTTCCCTTTTGTAATTGGTACTGTCAATCGTTTTCTGCATACTGTTGGTTATTTTATCAGCATACATAATTGCCTTACCGTTTAGGTTTCGCGCTGCACGCCCCACGGTTTGGGTCAAGGAGCGTTCGCTTCTTAAAAAACCTTCTTTGTCTGCATCCAGAATGGCAACCAAGGAAACTTCTGGTAAATCAAGCCCTTCCCGCAAAAGGTTTACACCCACCAAAACATCAAAAAGGCCAAGACGTAAATCCTGCATGATTTCTACACGCTCTAAGGTATCCACATCGCTATGAATGTAACGGGTGCGGATTT
>JAGQYZ010000233.1 GCA_020435865.1 Aequorivita sp.
ATGATGAAGAAGCCTAAAGAGAAAACCTTTAAAATCAAAAGTATTATGGGTTTCTTTAATTTCGAATTCCTCGCTCATATTATCTTATAATCGTGTGAACAATAAAATGGTGGTTACCAAAGCTGTTGTAATAGAAATAATTGTTGTGAATGATTGAAGTCCTGTAGTTCCTGTTCCCAAGGATTTTTGCGGCAATGGATTTATAAGAATCAAGTCATTTGGTTTTATATAGTAATAGGGCGAATTCATTGCATCCAGCCTGGTAAGGTCTATGTGATGCACCTTTTGCCCAGCAGGATATTGACGAATAATCACTACATCACTTCTATCACCCGTAAGTGATATGTCGCCACTATTTGCTATTGCCTCCATAATGCTCACTTGGTCTCGGTAAATAATATTTGAACCAGGCTTGCCTATTTCGCCATTAATGGTATAACGTATTCCTGCTAATTTTACGGTTACAAACACATTGGCTTCGGCTTTAAAATAATCTTTTAACAAACGTTCCTCAAGCATTTGCCTAACCTCGTCTACTGTATAGCCCAAAACGTTTATCTCTCCCAAACTGGGGATGCGGATATTGCCGTGGTCATCCACCACAAAACCGTCGTAATACAATTTTTCCTCACCCGTGGCATTGGGGTTGGCATCACTTATTGGGTTAAAAATACCAACGGTTTCTTGGTCCAAAGCTTTTACACGGATACTCAATAAATCATTTATCTGAAGCCGGTAGGGTTCCTGTCTTTTTCTCAAAAGGGCTAAAGTGTCAGAACTTTTGGTATTTTCCTGCAAATAAGTAAGCTGTTTGGTGGTTACGCAAGAGGTGGCGCAAACCATAACAATCAAAAACAACAATAAATACGTAAACTTCATAAAAGCCGAGGTTGTTAATGGACAAATATAAAGTAACGCAGTTAATAATGAAACATATTTTTGGGAAAGGAACATTTTCAGAAAATTTGTGTTAAAATTAAAAGTCTAACAGAAAGAAAATTATCAACAACCCCCATAAGCTATTGAATCCTGAGTTCCATTTCTTAAAAATAAAAAACTTATTTTTGAATGATTCACTATAAAAAAACAACTATGAAATATTCCGTATCAATCACCATAGACAAACCCGTAGATGAGGTTATTGCTCTTTTTGATAATGTTGATAATATGAAAAAGTGGATGAAAGGCCTTGAACGCTTTGAGCCTATTAGTGGAACACCCGGCGAAGTGGGCGCAAAATCGCGATTAGAATTCAAGATGGGAAAGCGGGAAATTGAGATGATAGAAACCATAACCGCCAAAAATCTACCCGAGGAATTTACAGGAACCTATGAAGCCAAAGGGGTTTTCAATATTGTGAAAAATAGTTTTGAGCCCTTGCCTGACAATAAAACCAAGTATAGCACCGAACAGGAATTTCAGTTTAAGGGGTTTATGAAATTGTTTGGTCTTTTGATGCCCGGGGCTTTTAAAAAGCAATCCATGAAATATTTGCAGGATTTTAAGGCCTTTGCAGAAAGTCAATAATACCGGGATAAATTTTTATTTTGGACTTATTATTTATTCCACATTTATTCATTAAACATTTACAGTACTTTTGCCGAAAATATAAACCGTGAACTACCTTTCAGTAGAAAATATCTCCAA
>JAGQYZ010000234.1 GCA_020435865.1 Aequorivita sp.
ATTTTTTGTGGGGATAGAAAATATTCTTAAAGCGCTTTAAAGTTTACTAAGTTAGGTTTGTTAAAGAATTCCACCCAATGGCTGGGATTCTTTTTTTTATACACTTCAATTACAGAACGTCATCTTTAAAATTCTTTTTGTTTTTTCTGTTATTTTGAAACGGTCGTCCATTCTATGGCCAATTATCCAAACTATTTTTGTACCACATAACAGCAACCAGATTTTTTCTTTCTCATTTAAAGAAATTTTTTCATCTTTAAAAAATTTGCTCAATTTCTTTTTTCCATTCATTCCAAAGGGTTGAAAACCATCCCCGCTTTTCCACTTTCTAAGTTTTAAGGGAAATTTCAGTTTTTCAGAATCAACATAAATTAGGTTCTTTTCGGTTTCACCAATGTATTTTGAAGTTTCTATTTTTAAATGAATTGGGAAAGTAATTCCTTCTGCGGAAACTAGAAATTCTTGATTTATTTTTTCAGGAAAAATTTCTGTCAACAACAACTCATCTCGATTCTTTAAAAGTCGGTGCGTTTTTGAAAAAACTTGTTTCCCGGTTTGTGCATCCAATAAATTCAAAACATCATCCCATTCCGAAAAACCAAAACCATTTAATAATTCGTAAAGTAATGCATCGGTATGCGGCAGTTCTTTAAGTTTTTGAATATTGATTTTATAAAAATCTTCACCTTCGGAAACTACAAGTTTGTAAACCAACGCCATATAATCTTCAATTAAATTTTGTGAATTGTGTAGGTTTTGCAGGGTTTTATGAAAGTTTTTTAAAAGTGTTTCATTGGTTTCCTTAAATTGTGGCAAAACTTCCAATCGCAACTTATTTCGAAGGTAATCTGTTTTTTTGTTGCTACTGTCCTCTCGCCATTTTAAATTATTTTTTTCGGCATATTGTAGGATTTCCTTTCGTGAAAAATTTAAAAGCGGTCGCATAGTCTTATTATTTTCTCTCGGAATTCCCGTGAGGCCATTTAAGCCAGTACCGCGTGAAAGATTGATGAAAAATGTTTCCAAATCGTCATCCAAATGGTGTGCTGTCAATAAATAATCGTATTTAAAATCTTTTAAAATTTCTGAAAACCAATTGTATCGAAGATCGCGCGCCGCCATTTGGGTAGAGATTTTGAGATCCGTGGCAAACTTTTTTGTGTCAAAGGTTTCAGAAAATACTGGAATTTCTAAACTTTTTGCAAAACCAATCACAAACATTTCATCTCCATCACTTTCTTTTCCACGAAGCGAAAAATTGCAGTGTGCCAAAGCAATTTCGAAATTTAGATTATTCATCAAATGAGTCAAAACCACACTGTCCAAACCACCGCTGCAGGCAATGAGCAATTTTTTCCCCAATAAAAAAGGAAAGTTGTTTTCAATATTTTTTTTGAATTGAGTTTGCACTCTTTTTTATTTAGAAAAAATTTATGATTATTCCAGCAATAACAGCTATTCCGAAGCTAAGCATAGTGCCAATTAGCACATATTCCGTTTTTAAGGTTTCGTTGTTTCCATAGCGTAGAATAGATTTTGCGGCAATCAAAAAGCCAACCGCCGAATATTGTGAAACGATGATGAAAGTAAGTGTTAAAATACGTTCCAACACGCCAATTACCTTTCCTGCGTTTGGCATTTCATTATCGCTGCTAACCTGTATCTCTGTGGACTTAAAAACCTCTCGTATAAATATATTGGCCGGTTTTAAGCATACCAAATATCCAGTGATTATTGACAAGTATTTAAAGTTTATTGAAACATCAATTGAAGGATTGATGCCTTGCCATTTGCTATAAAATACAACAACAACTGTCAGAATAATTAAATGAAATGCTTGGTCAATAAAAAAAGCATATCGTCCAAAATATTTACTCTCATTAAGGTGACGCTTAAAACCATCCATTAAAAAGTGAGTTACGGCTATTGTTGCTGCAGCCAAAACAAAACTAATCTGCAATGAAAACACCCAAGCCAAAACAAAGCACACCAACGCATGCCAATATAAAAAGGAACTTTTAAAACCAATTGTGTTTTTTTGTTTTGCAAGTTTGTCGGTCTGAAAAAAATAATCCAAACATAGATGTGCAATAAATTGGAGCAATATTAATTCCTTTAGTTCCATAGCTTCTATTTTGAAATTACCAATTTGAAATAATTCACCGCTTCTTCAATAGCATTCCAGCCAACGCTGGTGGAATGTTGATTTACCGCGGATTGTCCGATGCCAAGGCGTTTGGCTATTTCTTCTTCTGGATTGTTCATTAATTTTAAATACAAAACCTCACATTGTCTTGCGGTTGCTTTGCTTAATAAAACATCAAGCAAGGCAAGCAAAGGTTTTAAATTTTCGTTTAAATCTTCGTTTTTTGAAGCAAAAAACATCGTGTTTTTTATAACAATACGTTCCTTATTATATGTGGTTTCCCCACTAATTTCACGACCTGAAAAGTAAATTGCCTCCCCGTCTATAACTCCTTCCTCTGGTTTGTAGCGGCTTAATTCGCCATAACCAATTGCGAGCCTAATTCCATGGGTTTTAAATTGTTTTACCCTATTGTCTTCACTTTTATATTTTTTGGTTTCCACGGGAATGGCTTTCACAAAACTTTTAATCGCCAAAGCTACTTGCAGCCCTTCTTCTGGGTTTGGAACTACACATTCTATATAATCACCTTTTATAATGCGGCCAAACACATTGAATTCCTGTTTTAAATCGTTTAGCAGGATTTTTAAATTTTCCTCAACAAACTTCCTGTCGTCACTATTTAAACTCGTTGATGAAACAA
>JAGQYZ010000235.1 GCA_020435865.1 Aequorivita sp.
TGGCACAAAGGTGTTATTGGTATCGTGGCTTCCCGCCTTACGGAAACGTATTATCGCCCAACTTTAGTTTTTACAAAAAGTGGCGAAAAACTCGCAGCTTCTGCTCGTTCAGTAAAAGGTTTTGATGTTTACAACGCTTTGGAAAGTTGCGCCGAACACATAGAACAATTTGGCGGACATATGTATGCTGCAGGTTTAACATTGTTCGAAAAAGATTTTGAAAACTTCAAAAGTGAATTTGAGCGGGTTGTTTCCGAAACCATCGATCCACATTTGCTCACGCCAGAGATAAAGATTGATGCGGAAATAGATTTGAAAGACATTACCCCGAAATTCTTCAGAATATTAAAGCAATTTGCACCCTTCGGCCCAGGAAATATGACGCCAACGTTTATGACACAAAACCTGATGGACACTGGTTGGGGAAAATGTGTGGGCGAAGATAAAACGCATCTGCGCATTGTTGTAAAACAGGGAAATTCCAATCAATTTACCGGAATTGGTTTTAGCCTTTCGGACAAACAGGAAATAGCCTGCGGCGGAAAACCGTTTAAGGCTGCCTATTGCATAGATGAAAATGAGTGGCAGGGAAATGTGAGTCTGCAGTTGCGATTAAAAGATCTTAAGAGCCAATAACTATTTCAGGACGGGTCAAGGACGGATCAAAGCTTAGGATCACCCGTATATAAGTCATAGATAAGCCATAGATAAGCCATACAGAAATTATGAATAGCGTATATGAAACCTCCATAAATCTTAAGTATAAAAATTCTTCAACTCAAACTTTTCCCCATCAAAAACGCCAAAGGTGTAATGGTTTATCCAATCGCCCAAATTGAAATAGGTTGTATTTTCACCCACCTTAATTTCCATCGGTAAATGGCGGTGACCGAAAACGAAATAATCAAAATGTTTGCTTTCCAGTTTTCGTTTTGAATATTGCGCAAGCCATTCCTTTTCCTCACCCAAAAATTCTTTGTCTTCATCGCCAGAAATCAGTTTGTTTTTTACCGAAAGATGTTGCGCCACACGCACGCCAATATCTGGATGCAACCACCTAAAAAGCCATTTTGAAAACGGATTGATAAAAACTTTTTTCATCCGCTTGTATCCTTTATCACCAGGTCCTTTTCCATCACCGTGACCAATAAAAAAATGCTTGTTATTAAAAACAAACTCCTTCGGGTCGTGGTATACAGGAATGTTCAGCTCTTTTTCAAAATAATCATGCATCCACAAATCATGGTTTCCCACAAAAAAATGGATTTGGATGCCGCTATCGCGAAGTTCGGCCAGTTTTCCCAAAACGCGTACAAAGCCTTTTGGAACAACGGTTCTGTATTCAAACCAAAAATCGAAAAGGTCGCCAAGGAGGAAAATTACTGTAGCATCGTGTTTTATGGTGTCGAGCCATTTTACAAAAATCTTTTCGCGCGGCAAGCTTTCGGCCTGTGTGGGCGCGCCAAGATGGTTGTCGCTGGAAAAGTATATTTTTTTGCCCTGTGGGATTTGCATTGGGCAAAGATAGTGAAAAGGGGTATTAATCATTTAAGGAAAATCCCGAAGGGCTCTTTTAAAAAAGGCGTGGAATTTTCATCCGTAAAAGATATAGAAAAAGACTCTTCGAATAAGTTTATGTTGAGCAATGTCGAAATGCTCAGGGTAACTTAATGAGTTTAATTATCCCCCGCAAACCATTCCGCATAACTGCTGTCGGTTTCCTGCAATTTTAAGGAGTGGAGCGTTATGTTTTTAGGAAGACGTTTCTTTATTTTTTCAGAAAAATCAATCACCATCATTTCGCTGGTGGGCTGGTAATCCACCAAAAGTACGCTGTGCCCGCGGTCGCTCAGTTCCTTTGCCAATTCAACGTGTGGCGTGTTTTTATTGAAAACAGTGGCATGGTCAAAAACATCCACGATTTCTTCCTTTACTATTTTTTTCAGATCGCCAAAATCAATCACCATCCCGAATTTTACGTTATCGTTATCTGAAATTGGAGTGCCGATTACGGTTACCGAAAGCTTGTAACTGTGCCCGTGCACGTTTCTGCATTTGCCGTCGTAGCCGTAAAGCGCATGGCCGGTTTCAAAAGAAAAAATCTTGGTAATACGTATTGTTTGCATTTTAAGGAATTGTGCCGCAAAGATACTGCTTTTGAAAGGAAATTTATTTTCTGAAAAGGTATTGATTTCTAAACTATATTTGCCCACTTTTTTATAACAGCCGAAAAATGACCGAAGAACTTTTTGAACAGTTGGAATTTGTTGAAAATCCATTGTTTGAATCTATTATTGACGATTTGCTCACGAAGCAATTTAGTATTGTTGACGATTTCTTTACTTCGGAAGAAGTAGAAGTTCTACGACATTCCCTTTTGGCAAAATACGATGCAGACCGTTTCAAAAAATCTGCCATCGGCAACCGAACCAATGAGGAAATTGACAAAACCATTCG
>JAGQYZ010000236.1 GCA_020435865.1 Aequorivita sp.
GGTTTAACAGGAATTATTATGGGTGATAGTGCTTTGGATATCAATATTCACGACACCTATTTCATTGTAGCTCACTTTCACTTGGTAATGGGTATTTCTGCTGCGTATGGATTTTTAGCTGGAGTTTATCATTGGTTCCCTAAAATGTTTGAAGGTAGAATGATGAACAAAAAATTGGGCTATATCCACTTTTGGGTAACTGCTATAGGTGCCTACGGAATATTTCTACCAATGCACTTTGTTGGATTGGCAGGGCTTCCTCGTAGATACTATACAAATACCAACTTCCCTTATTTTGATGATTTGGCAAACATAAATGTGGTAATGACTATTTTTGCTATCATTACAATATCGGCTCAAGTAATTTTTCTATACAACTTTATCCACTCTATGTTCTACGGAAAAATGGGACCAAAAAACCCTTGGAAATCCACTACTTTAGAATGGACTGCCGAAGTGAAACACATCCACGGAAACTGGGATGGCCCGATTCCACATGTATATCGCTGGTCTTATGATTATAGCAAACTCAATAAAGACGAAACAGATTTCGTGATTGCAGGACAAGACTTTATTCCTCAGAATGTTCCATTGCAGGACAATGAAGATGAATTAGATCATTAATAGAGCAAAACCATAAATAAAAAAACCCTTTCAGTACTGAAAGGGTTTTTTTATTTACTACGTAGAGAATTCGTATTAACACGTAGTAAAATTTTAAGAGTTTTGAATTACCTTTACGCTATTGAGTTAATAATTAAGTAGGAAGTGAGGAATCTACTGTTTATTTCAATGAGGCCATCTAAATTTAATTTAGATGGCCTTTTTTTATTTTCAAACGTATAAACTTCAATTTTATCTGCTTCAAAACTATAGAAGTGATACCAAGTGTTTTCCTATATTTGTGTTATGAATGAAAACCTCGATCCCACCGGCGAAAACCTCTCACCCCAAGAGCTGGATATTGAAAAAAAACTTCGCCCTCATAGTTTTGAGGACTTTACAGGGCAGGATCAGGCTTTGGAAAACCTTCAAATATTTGTACAAGCTGCTAATTTGCGTAGTGAAGCATTAGATCATACGCTTTTTCACGGCCCTCCAGGTTTGGGAAAAACTACCCTTGCATATATTCTTGCAAATGAATTAAATGTAAACATTAGGGTTACTTCGGGTCCAGTGCTAGACAAACCGGGCGATCTTGCAGGATTGCTGACAAATCTTGAAGAACGCGATGTGCTTTTTATTGATGAAATCCATCGGTTAAGTCCCATTGTTGAAGAGTATCTCTATTCTGCAATGGAAGACTATAAAATTGATATTATGATTGAGTCTGGCCCAAACGCTCGTTCTGTTCAAATAAACTTGAATCCTTTTACGCTCATAGGAGCAACAACACGTTCTGGTCTATTGACAGCGCCTATGCGTGCACGCTTCGGTATTTCTTCAAGATTACAATATTATACCACAGAATTGCTTACCACAATTTTACAACGAAGCGCAGGAATTTTGCAGGTTCCCATAACCATGGAAGCCGCAATTGAAATTGCGGGAAGAAGCCGAGGTACACCTCGAATTGCAAATGCACTTTTGAGAAGAATTCGCGATTTTGCCCAAATTAAAGGAAATGGAAAGATTGATATTCAAATTGCAAAATTTGGTTTGGAAGCATTGCATGTGGATGCACACGGTTTAGATGAAATGGATAACAGAATTCTTAGAACAATCATAGAAAAATTTAAAGGCGGCCCTGTTGGAATTACTACCATCGCAACCGCCGTTTCCGAAAGCACCGAAACTATTGAAGAAGTTTACGAACCCTTTTTAATTCAGCAAGGGTTTATTATGCGCACTCCTAGAGGACGTGAAGTCACCGAAGCTGCCTATAAGCATCTTGGCAAGTTGAAAGGTCCTACACAGGGTGGTCTGTTTTAAAATAGAACTATGGAAGCAAAGAAAATTCCATCAGTTTCTGTTTTTCGGTTTTTAATACATTCCACAAACATCCTTAAAAATCCATTGCCATTTCATCATAAAAATTTTGAAATGTATGGTGATACCTTTCGTTTGAAATTGGGTTTTGGAAAATCGGTAATCTTTTCACGGGATGCAGGTTTTGCACAGTATGCGCTTCAGAAAAACCATAAAAACTACACTAAATCTCCCATACAAACACGCGATCTTTCAAAATATGTTGGTTTTGGATTGTTGACTTCAGAGGGAACACTTTGGCAAAAACAAAGAAAACTCATTCAGCCAGCTTTTCATAAAAAACAATTGGTTAATTTATTGGAAACTGTTCAAAGTGCAATTAATGCGGAGCTTATAAAAATGGACACTGGAAAGCCAATCGATATTTTTCCTATCTTCAACAATCTCGCCTTCCAAACTGTAGTAAAATCACTTTTTAGTAGTGCCGTAAATCAAAAGCAAATAAATAAGCTTCAACATATAACGGAATCTGCCCAAAAAATGCTTGTAATGGAATTGCGACAACCCCATCTCGGTTGGTGGTTTCGCCTAAGCGGGAAAATAAAAAAGCAAATTTCTGAAACTAAAGATGCTCGCAATGTTCTAAAAAAGCTGGTAAACGAAAGAAAGAGATCTAGAAAGCGCGAAGACGATTTGCTGGATATGTTATTGGATGCACGTTATGAAGATGGAAGCTTTATGGAGCTGGAACAACTTATTGACGAAATTCTAATTTTGTTTGTTGCCGGCCACGAAACCACTTCAAATGCACTCACGTTTACTTGCGAGTTGCTAGCTCGTAACCCCAACATTCAGGAACAAGTTTTTCAAGAAGTTGTAAAGGCAAAGCGCGGAACCGAAAACGTGATAGATTTTATTAAAGCCTGTCCATTCGCAAAAAATGTAATTGAGGAAACATTGCGCCTTTATCCACCTGCATATTTTATAGATCGCGTGAATATTGACGAAGATGAATTTAATGGAATGCACTTTGCTAAAAATTCAAGTTTGCTATTTTCAATAATTGAGATTCATAGAAACCCTGCATATTGGGAGGAACCAACAAAATTCAAACCCGAACGTTTTTCCGATGTTAATTCAAGCCAATTTTCGGGACACTACTTTCCTTTTGGAGCTGGCCCGCGAATGTGTATTGGCAATAATTTTGCGATGTATGAAATGATTTTGACTATTGCTGAAATTGCGAAAAAATATAAAATTTCTGAAAAGAAAGCGCCTATTGAGATAAACCCCTTAATTACACTTAAGCCAAAAAATGCTATTTTGGAATTCAATTTCAGATAAATTTTGATTCAGAATCCTGCAAAATATACCCAACTTATAAAAGCCGAAGCCAAACGCCTGGGGTTTCTTTCCTGTGGCATAAGCAAAGCTGAATTTTTGGAGGAAGAAGCGCCGCGACTTGAAAATTGGCTAAACAAAAATATGAACGGCGAAATGGCCTATATGGAAAACC
>JAGQYZ010000237.1 GCA_020435865.1 Aequorivita sp.
GTGGAGACAACCAACAACCAACAACCGCCATGCCCAAAAGCAGCATCCATTTTGACATATCCGAACGCAAGATACTCCTTCGTATCTTGGATATTGTTTGCGTACTTGCATTGCTTTATTTGGTCAGTATGCTTTTCAATTTTGATTACTTTAAAATAAATTCCGAACATTGGGTATGGTCCATTGTTTTGGCTACCTATCTTACCATATTTGCTACCATTTTTGAGCTTTATAACCTTCAAAAGGCAAGCAAGTTTGATGTAGTGGTAAAAAATGTAATCATTACATCATCGGTTACAGTGTTGTTTTATTTGTTGACGCCATTTTACACCCCTATGTTGCCTTCCAATCGTTTGCAGATAGTCTATTTCTTTTTGGCTATTAATGTGGCAATGCTGGTTTGGCGCTATGCTTATATTATTCTAATTTCAGCACCGCGTTTTTATAAAAGAGTGATTCTGATTGCCCATGCACAAGATGTAGATGCAATCATAGCCTCGCTGCAAAAGTCTGACCCGAATTATAGGGTTATAGGATATTTTAATACGGCTCCTTATGATGGCACAATCGTTAATAACCTTGAAATAGATTCCATTGCAGTTGAAGATATTGCTATGTTGACTGATGAAATGACTATTTCTGAAATAGTAGTTGGCACACCACTTTCTGAGGGAATGACTGTAGAACTCAATAACAAATTGATAAAATTGCTTGAAAATGGAATTCCTATTCGTGAATACACCCAAGTATACGAAGAATTAACGCATAGAATTCCCGTACAGCATGTGGAGAAGGATTTTTACCGCTATTTTCCCTTTAGCCGAAGCAACCAAAACAAACTCTACCTTTTTTTCAATAGAATTTTGGATTTGCTTTTTTCATTGTTAGGTCTTGCCTTTGGATTGATGTTGCTTCCAATTTTAGTAATAGGAAATTTATTGGCAAACCGTGGCCCATTATTTTACAGTCAAACACGGGTAGGAAAAAACGGAGAGTATTTCAAAATTTACAAACTGCGAAGTATGGTTGTAAATGCTGAAAAAAATGGCGCTCAATTTGCAGAAGCAAGGGATACCCGGGTTACTAAATTTGGACGTTTTTTAAGAAAATCCCGCTTTGATGAAATTCCACAATTCATAAATGTTATAAAAGGTGAAATGAGCGTTATTGGCCCACGTCCCGAACGCCCTGAATTTGTTGAGGATTTAAAGGAAAAAATACCTTTTTATGAAGTGCGCCATCTTGTAAAGCCAGGTGTTACGGGCTGGGCACAGGTAAATGCCAAATACGGTTCCAGTGAAGAGGACTCCCTTGAAAAATTGCAATACGATTTATACTACATTAAGCACCGTAGCCTTTTTCTGGATATAACTATCATCATTAAAACGCTGAGCACCATTGTGTTCTTTAGGGGCCAGTGATTCAGTATTTACAGGTCAATTAATAGTGGTCAGTTACATGTGTATAACTATATATATAATTAACCTTTAACTCGTTTAGTTAGTGTAGTACGGATCAAACCCTAGGATCACCCGTATATAAGTCATAGATAAGCCATATCAAAGCCATAGCAAAGCCATAGCAA
>JAGQYZ010000238.1 GCA_020435865.1 Aequorivita sp.
TTTTGCATCAAAAGAGCTTTATGCAATTATACTTAAGAATGATGATTTAATTATATCACTTCGAACAGAAAAACATCACTTTAATTTTTTTGAAAAATTATTAAATTTATAACAACCACTTAATAATGCAGAAAAATAACGACTCCATAAAATTAAAAGATGCCATAGCCATAGGCATAGGCGGCATGGTTGGCGGTGGTATTTTTGCGGTTTTGGGTTTAGCAGTGTCATTAGCCAAAGGAGGTACACCGCTGGCATTTCTCTTTGCGGGAATTATCGCTTTATTTACCGCTTATAGCTATTCTAAACTATCATTGTCATATCCCGACAGAGGTGGAACCGTTCGGTTTGTGAACGAAGGTTTTGGCAAAGGTGTTTTTAGTGGTGGCATCAATAATGTTTTATGGATAAGTTATATTATTATGCTCTCGCTTTACGCCAGTGCTTTTGGCTCTTATGCCCCCAATTTAATTTCCATAACTGGTTCCAAAGCTATAGACACTCATATTTTTGTGAGCAGTGTAATCCTTCTTGCTACACTCATTAACTATTACAGTTTAAAAATTGTAGGAGAAATAGAAAGTCTTGCCGTATTTATAAAACTTTTCATTTTAATTGCTTTCGCCGCTTTGGGTATTTATGGGCTTTTTGGGAATCCCCATATTTCTCAGCTTAATCCTGCAAATTGGGAAAGCCCCTATCTTTTATTAACGGGCGGAATGGTAATCTTTGTAGCTTATGAAGGCTTTGAGCTCATTGCAAATGCGGTTCCAAATTTGAAAGACCCTAAAAAAAATGTTCCCCGCGCCTATTTTATTTCGGTAGGTTTTGTTGTCCTGCTTTATATTCTTATTGCAATGGTTACTGTTGGCTCTCTGGGTTTTGAAGAAATTTCAAAAGCTAAGGATTACGTTTTGGCTGCGGCAGCTAAGCCGATGATTGGCCAAATAGGTTTCACCATTATGACGGTGGCCGCACTTATTTCTACTTTCTCAGCAATAAATGCTACATTGTATGGTGGAAGCCGTGTAAGTTATGAACTTGCTGAAGACGACGAATTACCACATTCCTTTACAGACCAATTTTGGAATAAACCCATTGGCCTTTTAATTACAGTAATACTTACCTTGCTTACTACAAATTTTCTAAATCTCGAAAGCATTTCAACCTCGGGCAGTGCCGGATTTCTGCTAATCTTCTCTGTTGTAAATTATGTAAGCTATAAAAAAGCAGAAAAGATTGATGCAAGCAAAACAATTAGTTTGATTGGGGCTATCCTTTCGGCACTAGCATTTGTAGTTTTAATAATCCAACAATCCTCTTCAAATTTTTTGGGTGTATCCATTTCAATGGGAATTATCATCATTTGCTTTCTTATAGAATGGCTTTATAAAAAAAATACTTCAAACCCACCTCAATAAAAAATTTACATTTTTTCATATTTTTTTGTGTTAGTTCAATTCTTTAATCGTAATATTGCAATGAACAAATATAAAGAAAATGGGAATTACCAAAACAGAAATATTTACAGACCAACAAAACCTGGTTGCGACTTTTGCCAAAGTCTTTGGTCATCCGGCTAGAGTTGCTATTCTTCAGTATTTATTTAAAATAAACGCTTGCATTTGTGGTGATTTGGTGGAAGAAATTGGTCTTGCACAACCCACCATTAGCCAGCATATAAAGGAATTGAAAAACCTCGGCTTGATAAAGGGAAATATTGAAGGCACAAGCATTTGCTATTGCATTGATAAAGAAGCTTGGACTAAAATGAAAAATGTAATGTTACAGTTTTTGGAACAAGATATTTCAAAAGATAACTGTTGCTAAAAAAACGCACGGAATATTTAATTTAAAGTTTTAGAAAAATGAAAAACGAACAAGAATTAAAAGAAATAGTAAAAAACCGATACGCTAAAATAGCCGAACAAGGCAAAGCTGAAAACGCTTCCTCTTGCTGCGGTGCAACTACGCCTTCAAATAAGGTTTACAACATAATGATGGATGACTATTCCGAAACAAGCGGCTATGTGGAAGATGCAGATTTAGGGTTGGGCTGCGGCCTTCCCACGCAATTCGCAAAAATTAAAAAAGGAGATACCGTAATCGATTTGGGCTCCGGCGCTGGCAACGATTGTTTTGTTGCAAGACACGAAACCGGAAGCGAAGGAAAGGTTATAGGGATTGACTTTACACCAATTATGATTCAAAAAGCAAGAGCAAATGCAGAAAAATTGGGATTTAACAATGTAGAATTCAGGGAAGGTGATATTGATGCAATGCCCGTGAACAATGATATTGCTGATGTAATTGTAAGCAACTGTGTTTTAAATCTTGTGCCAAGTAAGCAAAAAGTAATTGGTGAGATTTTCAGGGTTTTAAAGCCGGGCGGCCATTTTAGTATTTCTGATATTGTCTTGGTTGGAAACCTTCCTGACGCTCTAAAAGAAGACGCCGAAATGTATGCAGGATGCGTGGCTGGAGCTATTCAAAAAACGGAGTATTTACAATTTATAAAAGACGCAGGTTTTCAAAATATTCAAATCCAAAAGGAAAAACCTATCGTAATTCCGAATGATATTCTTGAAAAGTATCTTTCCCCCAAAGAAGTAAAAACATTCAACACTTCCAATACAGGCATTTTCAGTGTTACAGTTTATGCTGAAAAACCGGGAACAAAGCCTGAAAAACCGAAAAGGCAATTAGCCGAAATAAATGATGAACCTTGTTGCACGCCAGACGGCAATTGCTGCTAATATGAACCTCGTCAATATTTCAGAAGAAAACTATCCCGAAGTCGCCAGAATTTACGGCGAAGGTCTATTAACCGGAACGGCAACTTTTGAAACCACAATTCCCAGTTGGGAAAAGTGGAACAGTGGGCATCTTTCATTCGGAAGAATAATAGCCATTGAAGAAAATAACTATTTGGGTTGGGCATCCCTCTCCCCTGTTTCTAGTCGCTGTGTTTATGGTGGTGTGGAAGAAGTAAGTGT
>JAGQYZ010000239.1 GCA_020435865.1 Aequorivita sp.
AAAAGAAACTCATTTCAGTACTCCACCCTTTACCAAAGCTATATGTGTTATTGGAACGAATTCTAAAAGCTGTCCCTTTTTCATTTAGCCTAAACCCTGTTACCTCCCCAAGGAATTCATTGTAAAATAGACTTAAGTTCCATCGGCTACTGAAATCTTTAAAAGGTTTTAATGTAATACTGGTATCTATCCCCAAATAGTTATAATTGCCAATATTGACCAACTGAACGGCGGTAGTCATGGTTTGGTCATCTTGGATAAGAACTGGAATGATGTTGTCTTTTGTATTACTATAGGAAAGACTGATTTCTAACCAACGCTTATAGGACAAACTACCTTCAAAATTCAAACCTATTTCGGGCTTTAAATCGGGATTCCCTTCACGGTAAGTTGATTTATCTACATATACCCTGAATGGATTCAACTGAAAATAATTAGGCCTGTTGATGCGTCGTCCAGATGAAAACCCAAAAGTGTAATTATCATTTGGTTTATACTGAAGAAAAAGACTTGGAAACAGCTGAAAATAATGGTCAACAAAACTTTCCGATGTTAATATCTGGATACCTTCTATATTGGTTTGTTCTGCACGTAACCCAAACTGAAATAACCACTTCTTATACTCATAATTCCAATTGGAATAAAGCGCATTGATGTTTTCTTTGTATTTAAAATGGTTACTAAAATTGCTATTTGGAATTTCTTGATTTCCTTCCACATCATAGTAGTCCAAAACGTTATCGTTTTTAACAAAACTTGATTTTGCGCCAAAGGAAAACTTGCCGGAATTTTGAGTTTGTAGGTTTAAATCACTCTTTACGGAAAACAATTTCAACCAACCATCACTATAAGCTTTAAGAAATTCTTCATCGGTTTGCAAACCTCCGGAGTCGAAAAAATAGGTTTCAAATAGTTGAGTATTCTTATTCTTATATTTTGCATAATCCACATCGGCTGAAAAATCTCCTTTGTCCTCATTAAAACTTGTACGTAAATTTACATTGAGAGCAATGTCACTTCTTTTACCATCAGCCGTGGTTTTGGTATCGAATCCTCCAGTATTATTTTGTTGACTGTCGTAAATTAGAGTACTTCCATTGCCATCTTGTTTTGTGTGTGTGTTATTTCCTGAAATATTTACGCCTGCGGTAGTTTTTTTTGAGATATAAAAATCACCTCCAACATTGTATAGAAAGCCACCTGTTGGGTAAATGGATTTAGCTTGCTGATTATATAATTGTGCATTGTTTTGACCTTCATTATAATTTCTATCGGTAAATAAATGATTGTAGCTTTGACGAAAATTGTAATTGATGCCGGCATATAAACTTGAAATATTGTTTCTGTTATTTATTGAAACTCCAGAAGCATAAGTATTGTACTTGCCTTGACCATAAGAAGCATTAACACTACCATTGGTACCATAACTCTCGTTTCTTTTTAAAACAATATTAATAACCCCCGCCGTCCCTTCGGCATCAAAAGCCGAAGATGGATTGGAAATCAATTCAATTTTTTGAATAGCAGAAGCTGGAAGTGTATTAAGATAATTGCTTAAATCTCCTGATGACATACGTTGAGGTCTTCCATTTATTAAGACATTAACCCCATTTCGTCCTTTAAGAGTAATGGAACCATCTGTATCCACAAAGACACCAGGAGCTCTTTCCAACACCTGTAAGGTATTGCTGCCTGCACTTAAAATACTTTGGTCTACATTTACAATTAGCCTATCAATTTTTCTTTCTATTAAAGGCTTTTTTGCAGTGATGGTAACCTCATCCAAATTTTCGTTTGAAGCCACCAAAGTAATTATGCCCAAGTTGTTATCAGAATTTAACCCAGAAATATCTATCTGACGATCTTCATATCCTATGAATGTTAACTTTATGTAGCGAACTGATGACAAATCAATGTTCAATTCAAATCGACCGTTATCATCTGTAATGACCCCATTCAATAGTTTATTGTTATCTCCATAGGCAACCACATTTACATAAGGCAACGGATTGCTCCGCTCATCTACAACTAATCCTTTCAGATCATTTTCTTGAGCTATAGACATATTAAACCATAAAAAGGAAACAATTAGAGCAAATTTATTTTTCAACATCAAACTTTAATTTTTTAAAAATCTCATTGGGCTTTGATTATCCAGATACAGGAAGTACAGTCCTGATTTTAATTCCCTAACATCTATATATTCTTTATTTTGAATATTTTCAGTTAAAACCACTTTACCGCACACATCCAATACTTTTATATTGTTTTCTCCCGAGATGTTTGCCAACCTTAAAAAATCACTAGTAGGATTGGGAAAAAGTTTTACTTTTTTAACTTCAAAATGATTGTTAGAAAGTGACTGGTCTGTAGATCTCTGATAGGTAAATCCTCCTCCTGAATTACTTTCAGTCCATGATGTGAAAACCAAGTCTATGTATATATCATCGGTTATTAGATGTAAAACCAAATTGGTACCAACCAAATCATTCCCTAAAGCACAGCCCACTACATCAGTACTTGTAAGATAATTGAACGTTAAGCTTCCTAGGTTTGCAGTAGTTCCAACTGCCCATTCTGTATCGGTAATAATTCCACCACACCCACCAGGCCATCCGGTTTGTTGAGCAATATTGAAAATTGGTTGGTTGTTTTTTCTTGTAATCCAGACATTTGGCGTAATTCTATCCTGGTTTTGTTCAAGAGTCCAATCTGCATAATCTGATTTTGAAAACGTCATTGTTGGTCCATTCCAAATGGTTTGACCACAAACAAAAAGGTTAATTGTAACCGTAAAAAGAAAGAACAGTGTAATTTTTGATTTCATAGGTTTAGAGTTTTAAATGTTTAGTTTAACTAGAATGTTTTCCTACACTTTTATTTGGAATTATTTATTGGTCAAAATGATTCTGTTTTTATTAATATTATTTGAAAATATTAATCGATGATCTTTTAGACCATTATTTATACTGTGTCATTTTAACCAATTCTGATTCAGTATTTATTTTAACAAAATCTGATGTACCAAGTAAATACTCCTTAAAAAATCCATTGAGTAAGTTTCGGCTTATCTCTAGAGCTTTTATGGGTTCTATTTCATAATTAAAATTCTTGGGATATAGAAATGGATTATCTGTCAATGAATTATGCCCAAAGCCGCTTAATTCTGCCATATATACAATGCCCTTTCTGTTGTCGATAAAACTGTTATAATTTTCCAAAGCATATTTTAATG